>DATMXT010000128.1:0-10301 GCA_035561375.1 Terriglobales bacterium
CTCCTACGCCACCTATCTTGTCGAGCGGGTGCAGGAGTGGACCGGAAAAGAGCATCCGCTGACCGGCCGGAAAATTCTGGTCGACGCGGGCGGGGGCTCAGGCGGGTTTTATACCGGCGTCCTCACGCGGCTCGGGGCCGACACCGCGGGCAGCCTTTACATAGCGCCGGACCCCGCCTTTTCGGGCCACATTCCAAACCCCGAGGAGGACTCGGCCATGGAGGCGCTGTGCGCCGCAGTCCCAAAGGCCGGTGCCGACTTTGGCGTCGCGTTTGACACCGACGCCGACCGGGCGGCCCTTGTGGGGCCGGGCGGCGACCTCATCAACCGCAACCGCATGATCGCGCTCGCCGCCGCCGTCATCGCCCCGCAAAACAGGGGCGGCGTCATTGTGACCGACTCGGTCACTTCGACCGGGCTTGGCGAGTTTATCGCGTCGCTCGGCCTTGTCCACCGGCGCTTCAAGCGGGGATATAAAAACGTCATCGACGAGGCGATGCGGCTCTGCGAGTCGGGCGTGCACGCGCCTCTCGCCATTGAGACCAGCGGACACGCCGCCATGCGGGAAAACTTCTTCTTAGACGACGGGGCCTATCTTGTCACCCGCATGCTGCCCATGCTGGCCGTCAAGGGCCCTCATGAACTCATTGCGGGCCTTCGCGAGCCCGCCGAGAGCGTCAGCCTGCGCATTCCGTCCGAGCAGTTTCCGGAGGGTGCGCTTGACCTCCTCGCCGACTTTGCGAAAAAGACGCCGGGCCTCTCCCTCACGCCCGACAATTTCGAGGGCGTGCGCGTGGACTGCGACGCCGCCCACGGCGGCGGCTGGCTGCTGCTGCGCCGCTCGCTGCACGACCCGCTCTATGTGCTCGACATGGAGAGTGACCGCCCCGGCGGCGTTGCCGTCATGAAAGAGGTGTTAAGCCCCATCCTATGCCCATCATCTCAGTCAACCACTTAAACAAGAGCTTTGGCGACCACATAATTCTGGAGGACGTCAGCTTCGACATTGGAGGCGGCGAGCGGGTCGGCCTCATCGGGCGCAACGGCAGCGGAAAGACGACGCTGCTGCGCATCCTGACAGGCGACAGCTATGCCGACAAAGGCGATGTGCACATCGAGCCCGCCGCCCGCGTCGAGGTTTTGGAGCAGATTCCCCGCGCAGGCGCCGGGGATACCGTCGAGGCCGTCATACGGACGGCCTTTGACCATTTGCGGGAGATGGAGAGGCGCATTGCGGCCATGGAGGCCGAAATGACAACGGACCACAGCGCCCCGCTGCTCAAAGCCTACGACCGCCTGCGGGTCGAGTACGACACGGCCGGCGGTTACGAGCAGGATTTGAACTTTGCCCGCACCGTGGCGGGGCTCGGCTTTGGCGCCCAGTTTCTGTCCCGGGAATTCAACGGGCTTTCGGGCGGCGAGAAGACCAAGGTCAACCTCGCCCGCATCATCCTCTCCTCCCCCGAGGTGCTGCTGCTCGACGAGCCGACAAACCACCTCGACATGCGCTCCATTGAGTGGATTGAGGAGTTTTTGGCGGGTTACAAGGGCACTGTCATCCTGATCTCCCACGACCGCTATTTTCTCGACCGCGTCTGCACCCGCATCATTGAGCTCGCGGGGGGCAAAGTCACGTCGTTTTCCGGCAACTACAGCGAGTACATGGCGTGGAAAGAGGCCAGGGCCGAGCAGCTTGAGCGGCTTTACGAGCGCGAGCAGGCCGAAATCGACCGGCTGGAGACCGTCTCCGAAAAGCTTCTCGGCTGGGGCATTCAGACCGAGCGGCTGTCGCGCGCCGCCCTCTCCATGAGAAAGCGCATTGAGCGGCTTCGGGCAAACCGCACGACCCGCATTGTGCGGGACAACCGCCGCATTCACGCCGTCATAAACGACGGCGGCCGGACCGGATTTGACCTGCTCTCGGTCATCGACGTCGCGGCGGGCTATGACGGGGAGCCCGTTTTCGAGGACGTCACGCTCGACGTCAAGCAGGGGGAGCGCATTGCGCTGCTCGGCGACAACGGCGCCGGCAAGACCACGTTTTTCAAGCTGCTGACCGGCGAAAAAAAGCCCATGTCGGGGCGCATCAAATTCGGCGCAAACGTCAAGGTCGGGCTCATGCCCCAGACCGTCACTTTCGAGCACCCGGAGCGAAACCTCGTCGACACGCTGCTCTACGCCCATCCGGTGACGGCCCGGATTGCCCGTGACCGGCTTGCGGCCTACGACTTTGTCGGCGAAGAGGTCTTTAAGCTGGTGGCCGACCTTTCGGGCGGCGAGCTCTCGCGGCTCAAGCTGTGTCTGCTGAGCTTTGAACCCATCAACCTGTTTTTGCTGGACGAGCCCACCAACCACCTCGACATCACGGCCCGCGAGTGGATTGAAAACACCCTCGAGGAATATGAGGGCGCCATGATTTTCATCTCCCATGACCGCTACTTCATCAGCCGCTTCGCCGACCGCATTCTGACGGTGGCGGACGGGCATATCGACGCTTTTTCCGGGGATTTTGAGGCCTGGCGGCAGGCCCGTGCGCAGCCGGCCGCTCCCGTGAAAATCTACGACAAAAAGCCAAAGACAAAAGAGGTCTCCCCCGCCAAGGCGGGGCGTGTGCGCGAGCGGGCCATTGCCGCCTGCGAGCGCGACATCGCCGCCCTTGAGCGGGAGCTTGCCGGTGTAAAAGGCGACATGGACGCCGCCTCGACCGACTATGAGGCGCTGGAAGCGCTCACTGCGCGCGAAGGGACTTTGCGCGATGAGATAGACCGGCTCTATTCCAGGCTGGACGAATTATATGAGGGGGTATGAGTAATGAGCGGTATCAATACCCGTGAGGCAGTCTACGCGAATGAGAATTATACTGTGGCGGTGCGCAGGCATCTGCACATAAACGCCGAGACCTCGGGCAACGAAGTCAAAACCACTCTGTACATCAAAGGCGAGTTTGAAAAAATGGGCATCGACGCAAAAGAGGTGGAGCACGGCGGCCTCATTGCGATTCTGGAGGGGGCCCGCCCCGGCAAGTCCATCATTTGCCGGGCCGACTGCGACGCACTGCCCATGTCCGAGAGCGACTGCAACTTAAAGGGGCCCAGGGTCTGCAAATCTGAGAACCCGGACGCGATGCACGCCTGCGGCCACGACGGCCACGTCGCCATGGCCCTGACCGTCGCGAAAGTGCTTGCAGAGAACAAGGACAAGTGGGCCGGCCGCGTCATTTTCGCAATTGAGCGGGGCGAGGAAAACGGCTGGGGCGGAGTCCAAATGCTGAGTGCGCTGCTGGGCCTCGGCCCCATTGACGGGTGCTACGGCAACCACCTCTACTGCGAGCTGCCCACCGGCAAAATTTCAGTTGAGCCCGGTTCCCGTATGGCGGCCGGCGCCGGCGGCATGATTAAGCTCACGGGCCGCGGCGGCCACGGCTCCCGCCCGGACCTCTGCGTCAACCCGCTGGACGCCTTTGTCGACATTTACGCCTCCTGCAAAGAGCTGCTGGCCGTCAAGCTCAACCCCTTCTCCCCCGTCACTTTCGCGGTCGGCACCGTCAACTACGGCACAGTCGGCAACATCATTCCGGACGACCTGACCTTTTTCGCCGGCTTCAGGCTTGCCGACTTCACAAAGTCCGGAAACGCCGTCGTAGAGGGCCTTAGGAAGATTGTCGAAACCTGCTGCGAGAAGCACGGCGTGACATACGAGATGAATTTGCGCGGCTTCGACATGGCCGTCATCAACAACCCCGACTGCTCGGCAATTGCGCAGTCCGCCGTCACAAAGGCACTGGGCCCCGAGTACGTCGGAACCCACGAGCCCTGGATGGCCTCCGAGGACTTTGGCATGTACCTCAAGTACTGGCCCGGCGTCTTCGCCTTTGTCGGCATTCAAAATGAGGCGTTCGGCTCCGGCGCCCCCCACCACAACACGAATTTCGACATTGACGAGGCGGCGCTGTCGGTCGGCGCAGCCGGCACGCTGCAGTATATCCTCGACTTTCTGGAAAACGATAAGCCCATTCGCCACACGCCCGAGACCCGCACCCCCGAAGAGCTCTTGAACGCCGTTTGACGCAAAGCACTATCCTAATAATATATGGGGAACTCTATACCGGAAGCGCTCACTGCGCGCGAAGTGACTTTGCGCGATGAGATAGACAAAGCTCTGTTCAAAATTGGATAAATGATATCAGGAGGTATGAAAAATGAGCAACATTAAAACCCGTGAGGCAATTTACGCGAATGAAGACTATACGGTGGCGGTCCGCAGGCATCTGCACAAAAACGCCGAGACCTCGGGGAACGAAGTCAACACCATCGAGTATCTCAAAGGCGAGTTTGCAAAAATCGGCATTGACGCAACTGAGGTGGAGCACGGCGGCCTCATCGCCATTCTCGAAGGGGCCCGCCCCGGCAAATCCGTCATTTGCAGGGCCGACTGTGACGCCTTGCCTATGCCCGAGAGCGACTGTAATTTAAAGGGCCCCAGAGTCTGCAAGTCGGAAAATCCGGGCGCCATGCACGCCTGCGGCCACGACGGCCACGTCGCCATGGCCATGACCGTCGCAAAAGTGCTCTCTGAAAACAAGGACAAGTGGGCCGGCCGCGTCATTTTCGTCATTGAACGGGGCGAGGAAAACGGCTGGGGCGGAACCTATCTGCTAAATGCGCTGCTGAAACTCGGCCCCATTGACGGCTGCTACGCCAATCACCTCTATTCCGAGCTGCCCACCGGCAAAATCTCGGTCGAGGCGGGTCCCCGCATGTCGGCCCCCGTCGGCATCAATGTCAAACTGACCGGCCGCGGCGGACACGGCTCCCGCCCCGACCTGTGCATCAACCCGCTGGACGCCTTCTGTGACATTTACGCCTCCTGCAAAGAGCTGGTGGCCGTCAAAATCAACCCCTTCTCGCCCGTCACCTTCGTCGTCGGCACCATGACCTACGGCACGGTCGGCAACATCATTCCAGACGACCTGACGTTTGCCGGCTCCTTCCGGCTGGCCGACTTCTCAAAGTCGGGAGAGGCCGTCGTCTCCGGCTTCAAAAAAATTGTCGAAACCTGCTGCGAAAAGCACGGCGTGAAGTACGAGATGAATTTGCGCGGACTCGACATGGCCGTCATCACCAACCCCGACTGCGCGGCAATCGCCGAGACTGCCGTCACAAAGGCGCTCGGAGCCGAGTATCTCGGAACTCACGAGCCCTGGATGGCCTCCGAGGACTTTGGCCTGTATCTCAAGTACTGGCCCGGCGTCTTTGCCTTTGTCGGCATTCAAAACGAGGAGCTCGGCTCCGGCGCACCCCACCACAACACGAATTTTGACATTGACGAGGCGGCGCTGTCCATCGGCGCGACCGGCACGCTGCAATATCTCCTCGACTTCCTCGAAAACGACAAGCCCATTCGCCACACGCCCGAGACCCGCACCCCCGAAGAGCTCTTGAACGCCATTTGACGAAGGTCCCGGCACTGCCCTGTCTCTTTGCGGTGCGACGAATAAGACAAATATTATGAGGAGGTGTGAGTAATGAACAGCATCAATACCCGTGAGGCAATTTACGCGCATGAAGACTATACCGTGGCGGTGCGCAGGCATTTGCACAAAGTCGCCGAGACCTCGAGTCTCGAAGTCAAAACCATCGAATATATCAAAGGTGAGTTTGACAAACTGGGCATCGAGGCCAAGGATGTGGAGCACGGCGGTCTCATTGCGGTGATGGAGAGTGGGCGCCCCGGCAAGTCCATCATTTACAGGGCCGACTGCGACGCGCTGCCCATGCCCGAGAGCGACTGCAATTTGAAGCGGCCCAGGGTCTGCAAGTCGGAAAATCCGAACGCCTGTCACGCCTGCGGCCACGACGGCCACATCGCCATCGCCCTGACCGTCGCAAAAGCGCTCTCCGAAAACAAGGACAAGTGGGCCGGCCGCGTCATTTTCGCCATTGAGCGCGGCGAGGAAAACGGCTGGGGCGCAAACCGGCTGCTCGACGCGCTGCGGCTGCTCGGCCCGGTTGACGGATGCTGCGGCAACCACCTCTTCGCCGAGCTGCCCACCGGCAAGCTCTCGGTCGAGGCAGGTCCCCGCATGTCGGCGCCCGTCGGCTTCACGGTCAGGCTCACGGGCCGCGGCGGACACGGCTCCCGCCCGGACCTCTGCGTCAACCCGCTGGACGCCTTCAACGACATTTACGCCTCCTGCAAAGAGCTGCTCGCCGTCAAGCTCAACCCCTTCTCCCCCGTCACTTTCGTCGTCGGCGCCGTCACCTACGGCACGGTCGGCAACATCATTCCGGACAGCCTGACCTTCTCCGGCTCCTTCAGGCTTGCCGACTTCTCGAAGTCGGGCGAGGCCGTCGTTTCCGGCTTTAAGAAAATCATCGCCGTCTGCTGCGAAAAGCACGGCGTGAAGTACGAGCTCGACCTGCAAGCCTATGACATGGCCGTCATCAATAACCCCGACTGCTCGGCAATCGCGCAGGCTGCCGTCACAAAGGCGCTCGGGCCCGAGTACATCGGGACTCACGAGCCCTGGATGGCCTCCGAGGGCTTTGGCATGTACCTCAAGTACTGGCCCGGCATCTACGCCTTTGTCGGCATTCAAAACGAGGAGTTCGGCTCAGGCGCCCCTCACCACAACACGAATTTCGACATTGACGAGGCGGCGCTGCCCATCGGCGCCTGCGGCACAATGCAGTACATCCTCGACTTCCTCGAAAACGACAGGCCCATTCGCCACACGCCCGAAACCCGCAGTCCCGACGAGCTGACAAACGCCATCTGACGGCGATGCCGGTAAAGTCTTTGCCTTAATTCACAGGAGGAAACCCATGCTTGAAACTATCTTAGCGCGGCGCAGCATTCGCAAATACACGGGCGAGCCCGTGACGGACGAAGCGCTCAACCGGATTTTCCGCGCCGCCATGTCCACCCCCTCGGCCTGCGACTGCCGCCCCTGGGAGTTTATCGTCGTCCGCGACGCCGCAAAGAAAAAAGAGCTCGCGGGCCTTGGCCGGTATACCGGCATGGCCGCGGACGCAGACCTTGTCATCTTCGTCTGCGCGGTCCCCGAGCGGCAGGCCGTCTGCCCCGGATTTTTCCCGCAGGACTGCGGGGCCGTCTGCCAGTCCATCCTGCTCCAGGTCACGGCCGAAGGGCTCGGCGCAGTCTGGTGCGGCGTCTACCCGGGCGAAAAAATCATGGCAAAAGCAGCCCATGCCCTTGGCACGCCGGACGGCGTCATCCCCTTTGCCATGCTCTGCGTCGGGAGGCCCGCCGAGCACCCCGCCCCCCGCGACCGCTACGAAGAGGCCCGAATTCACCATGAAAAATGGTAGGAGGATAAACATATGAAGTTGCTCAATTTTGTCTCGGACGGCGAAGTGAAGCTCGGCGTCCTGACGGAAAACGGCGTTGCGGTCATGACGGGGGCGAAGGGATTCCCGCAGACCATGCAGGAGGCCATTGAGCTTGGCATTCCGGCTCTGAAGGCGCTCGACCTCTCGTCTTTGCCGACCGTCTGCCCTGACTGCATCACTTACGCCCCGGTCGTGACGGCGCCCGAGAAAATCATTTGCGTCGGACTCAACTATCTTGAGCATGTCAAGGAGTCCTATGCCGAAGTGCCCAAGTGGCCCTGCCTCTTCAGCAAGTTCAACACGGCCCTCGCCGCCCACGGCGAGACTATCGAACTCCCCGCCGTCGATGAAAAATACGACTACGAGGCCGAGCTTGTCATCGTCATCGGCAAGGGCGGCCGCGACATCGCCAAAAAGGACGCGAAGGACCACGTTTTCGGCTACACCTGCGGAAACGACCTCTCGGCCCGAACCCTGCAAATGCGCACCGGCCAGTGGCTGACCGGCAAGACCATCGACAAGTTCGGCCCCGTCGGCCCCGTCATTGCGACGGCCGACGTCACCGACGGCGACAACCTGCCCATCAAGCTCATTCGGGGCGGCGTCGTCTGCCAGGACTCGAACACGAACGATCTCGTCTTCGACGTGTCGACCATCGTGAGCTACTGCTCCCTGTTTGTCAACTTAAAGCCGGGCGACATCATTTTCACCGGCACGCCGCAGGGCGTCATCGGCGGCAAATCCGAAGGGGAGAAAAACTGGCTGAAGCCCGGTGAAGTGCTGACCGTTGCCATTGAGGGAATCGGCGAGCTGACCAACACGCTGGCATGACAAAAAGCGCGGGGGATCAGTCCCCCCGCGCATTCAAAAAATAATTTATTGTGTTTTGCGAAATACAAAAAAACGGGCGACAAAATAGTTCCAGATGAAAACGGCGCCCATGAGCGGAATTTTCACGAGCCATGGCTCTATCCCCCACCGGGAGCTGCTCCACTTCAGTAAAACGGAGCTCACGACAGTGTTGAAGACAAAGAGCGCGGCGTACCGCGCGGCCTCCGGCGTGAGCTTTCCCTTTGACCGAAAACTCCAGGTGCGGTTGAGCAAGTAGCACCAGACGGCCCCCGCAAGCATTCCGGCGCCGTTTGCGAGGCCTTCGGCAAAAAGCTCAATGCCGCCGCTTTTCATTCCGGTCAGCACCAGCAAAAACACGGTGTAGTCGACCGCAAACCCGCTTGCCCCCACAATCGCGTACCGCATAAAACTGGTGTTCAGCAGCTTCCCCATACATTCACCTCTTGTTGTAGCTTAATCCAAATGCAAGGAGCGGTCAAGATGAAAAAGAAAATCTATGTCATGGTCGACATGGAGGGCGTCTCCGGAACCATTAAAACGGCCGACGTCGACAGCACTGCGGCCGAGTACCAGCGGTTTCGCCGCCAGATGACCCGGGACGTCAACGCCGCCGTCGCCGGCGCCTTTGACGGCGGCGCCACCGAGGTTATGGTCAACGACGCCCACGACTCCATGACCAACATCCTCTTTGAAGAGATCGACCCCCGCGTCAAGCTCATTTCCGGCCGCATCAAGCCCATGTCCATGGTGGCGGGGCTTGACGACAGCTTTGACGGCATGATCATGGTCGGCGCCCACGCCAAAGCGGGCTCGACCGGCATCATGGCCCACACGATGTACGGCGTCCAGATCTCGGCTCTCTTTCTGAACGGCGCCGAAGTCGGCGAAATGGCCATGAACGCCTCGGCCGCCGCCGGCTGGGGCGTGCCGGTCATCATGATCAGCGGCGACGCCTCGGCCGAGCGCGAAGCCAGAGCCACCGTCGACCCCGACATTGAGTTTGCCGTCGTCAAAGAGGACATCACCCGCTGGTGCGCCGCCCTGCTGCCGCCCGAGCGGGCTGAGAAAGCCATTCGCGAGGCCGCCTGCCGGGCCGTCAAAGCGCTCGACGTCGCCAAAAAGCCGGCCGTGCCGGCAAGGACCACATATAAGCTGCGCTTCCACTCCTCGGCTGAGGCCGCGAGCGCCTGCCTGGTCCCCCAAATCAAGCGGGTCGACGACCGCACGGTCACGCTCTCCTCGGCCGACCCGAGGGCCGCGTACCAGCTGCTCTGCGTCGCCATGACCATGGGCTACGCCGCCTTTGACCGCATGTACGGTTGATTTGGCAAATGTTCATAACCACTTGACACACATCGGCTTTTTTGCTAAGATAGTTCTTGCCGTTCATCTGTGACCAAGACGGACGGCTATGGAGAGATGGCTGAGCTGGTCTAAGGCGCACGATTGGAAATCGTGTTCAGGCTAATACCCTGACGAGGGTTCGAATCCCTCTCTCTCCGCCAGAAAAGGCATACTTTCCGCCAAGCGGAAAGTATGCCTTTCTTTATGCGCAAAAATCGGGTATTATAGATGCAGGCGTCAATATAGTCGTGTAAACCAGTAAAATTTGTCGGAAGGAGCCCTCATGAAGTACCTTACAAAGGAATGGTATGAATTATGTCAGCGGACAGGACTTCACTTTGGTATAAGAGCGCACAAGGGCGCTGCTGTTTATGATGAAGCGCTCTATTTGCGGCTCTATAAAAGAAAAGAGAACGCCTTTGTAAAAATGCAGCGCGAGGTTTACGACGTTGACCCCGGTTTTATGCTGGAGCAAGACGGATGTACGCTTGTACCGCTCGATAAATTTGTAAGCGGCGAGGAGATAACTGAAGATGACAAAACAGTTTATTGCATGCCGCCTGAAGAAAGAGCGCGCATTCAGAAACTGATAGAGGAATATGACGCTCGCCCGCCGTTCGATGAGAAAAAATGCAGAGAAGAATTCCGCATTCTTCAGGAAACGCAAAAAAAGCAGACTGCCGACAGGCTTCCTCACGAACTTTCTCAACAAATTGCGGATATGCGGGTCTTCTCCCTGGGCTACTGTACCGG
>DATMXT010000129.1:0-5665 GCA_035561375.1 Terriglobales bacterium
GCCAGAAGCGCGAGTACAGGAGGTGCAGCGTCGTGTGCTCCATGCCGCCGTTGTACCAGTCGACGGGCAGCCAGTATTTGAGGGCCTCCTCACCCGCGAACGCCTCGTCGTTGTGGGGGTCGATGTAGCGCAGGAAGTACCAGCTCGACCCCGCCCAGTTGGGCATGGTGTCGGTCTCCCGCTTTGCGGGGCCGCCGCACTTGGGGCAGGTGGTGTTGACGAACTCCGGAATTTTTGCAAGCGGAGAGTCGCCGTCGTCGGTCGGCTCGTAGCTCTTGACGTCGGGGAGCCTCACCGGCAGCTCATCGTACGGCACCGCAACCCATCCGCAGTGCTCGCAGTAGACGAGCGGAATCGGCTCGCCCCAATAGCGCTGGCGGGAGAATATCCAGTCGCGCAGCTTGTAGTTGACCTTTGGCTCGCCGAGCCCCTTCTCGTGCAGCCATTTGGTGATGGCGGCAATGGCCTCCTCCACCGGCATGCCGGTGATGAAGCCGGAGTTGACCATGACGCCAGTCTCGCAGTCGGTGTAGGCCTCTTTGGTGATGTCGCCGCCCGACACGACTTCAATGATGGGCAGGTCAAAGGCCTTGGCAAACTCGTAGTCGCGCTCATCGTGGGCGGGCACCCCCATGATGGCGCCGGTGCCGTAGCCCATCAGGACATAATCCGACACAAAGATGGGGATTTCTTCGTTATTGACAGGGTTGATTGCCGCAATGCCCTCAAGGCGCACGCCGGTCTTCTCCTTGGCGAGCTCGGTGCGCTCCATGTCCGACTTGCGCGCCGCCTCGACCTGATAGGCCTTGACCGCCCCGAGGTTGGTGAGCTTGCCCGCCCACGCCTCAAGACACGGGTGCTCGGGCGAGATGATCATGAAAGTGGCGCCAAACAGCGTGTCCGGCCTCGTCGAGAAGACGACAAGCTCGTCGCCGGCCGTCGTTTTGAAGAGGATTTCGGCGCCCTCGGAGCGGCCGATCCAGTTTTTCTGCTGAATTTCAACCCGCTCGATATAGTCGATGTCGTCGAGGTCGTCGATGAGCCTCTGGGCATATTTCGTGATGCCGAGCATCCACTGGCTCTTATACCGCTTTTCGGTGGGCGCGCCGCACCGCTCGCAGACGCCGCCCGTCGACTCCTCGTTGGCCAGCACCGTCTTGCAGGAGGGGCACCAGTTGACGGCCATCTCTTTTTTATAGGCGAGGCCCTTTTCAAAGAACTTGAGGAAGAGCCACTGGGTCCACTTGTAGTAGTCGGGGTCGGTCGTCGCAAACTCGCGGGACCAGTCAAACGACAGGCCGAGGCTCATGAGCTGGGCTTTGAAGCGCTTGATGTTCTCGGCTGTGACAATGGCCGGGTGGATGTGGGTTTTGACGGCGTAGTTCTCTGCCGGAAGTCCGAAGGCGTCCCACCCCATCGGGTAGAGCACGTTGTACCCCTGCATGCGCTTTTTGCGGCAGATGGCGTCCATCGCCGTGTAGGAGCGCGGATGGCCGACGTGCAGGCCCTGCCCGGACGGGTAGGGGAATTCCACGAGCGCGTAAAATTTCGGTTTCGAGTAGTCGCTCAGGGCGTGAAATACGCCCTTCTCTTCCCAGATGTCCTGCCATTTCTTTTCTACGGCCGCAAAGTCGTATTTCATGTTGTCTCCCATTCCTTCCCGTCTATTTGCTCGGCGTCTGCCCACAACCGCTCAAGGTTATAGAACTCTCTCGATTCTTTATAGAATACATGCACGACGACGCTTCCGTAGTCGAGCAAAATCCACCGGTCGGTGCGGCGCCCCTCGGCGTGGTGCGGCTCCACGCCCTTTTCCGAGAGCTGAAACTCGACCTCCTCGGCCAGCGCCTTGACCTGGGTCGAGCTGGTGCCGGTCGCAATGACAAAGTAGTCGGCGAGAATGGTCAGGTCGCCGATGTGCAGCACCCGAATGTCCTCCGCCTTTTTGCTGTCGAGAATCCGCGCAATGTCAAGCGCAAGCGCCTTTGCGTTAAGTTCCATCATTTTCCTCCGTTCCGGGCACCGGCCCCACGTCCGATTCGGGGGTGGTGTCAATTGTCGTGTCGCCCTCTTCTTCCTGCTCGGGCGCTGTGCTCCCCTGCTGCTGTGCCAGAAACTCCTTCCAGTTCCACTTGGGGTTTAAGTAAAAAGTCGGCCGGTTTTCGTCAATTTCAATTAAGGTGTTGCCGTCCAGGTTGAACTGGGTCTCGTATTTGCGCCCGTACTCGACGAGGGTCGCGTTTTCAATCATTTCGTCGTAGGGGGAGAAATAGTTGTTGATGATATACATGGTCTCGGTGCGGTAGGCCGTCAGCCCCGACTCGCCGTCGTAATACCACGACTCGCTCGGCAAGGAGAAAATGCGGACGTTCTCAAGCGGGATTTTCAGGGCCTTGGTGGCGTAGGACAGCATGTCGGAGGCCGTCAGGTCGGTTTTCATGTTTTTGAAGACGGTGTCGATGAGCCCCGGCACCTTGGCGATATTCGTGGGTTTTGTCACGGTCTTGGCCAGCGCCGCAAGGAACATTTTCTGGGCGTTCATGCGGCCGAAGTCCATGTCCGCGTAGCCGTACCGAAAACGCACAAACCCCTCGGCGTCCTTGCCGTTTAAGGTCTGCTGCCCCGCCTTGAGGTGGATGTAGAGGTCCTGATCAGGGTCCTCATAGTCCATGTCGAACGGGACGCTCAGCGGCACGCCGCCCAGCTTGTCGACGACAGTGCGAAAACAGGTGAGGTTGATGACGACATAGTCGTCAATCGGAATTCCGAAGGCCGACGACAGCGCCGATTTCATGAGTGCGCCCTTGCCATAGGCGTAGAGCGCGTTTGCCTTGTTGCTGTCGTGGCCGGTGTCAATGAAGAGGTCGCGGGGAATTTGCAGGATGTTGAGCACCTGTTTGGCCGGCTCGAAAAAGACCAGCATCATGGTGTCGGTGCGGTAGCCCTCGTTGTCGGTCGCCCCGACCACAAAGCAGTAGGTCCCCTCCCGCCTGACCATGGAGGGGTCGGCCTGCACCGCCCGCTCCCTGGGCTTTTTGCCGGGAGCCCCGGTGTCCGTGGGCGCCGTATTCCCGGGGTCGTATGCCCCGGCGGCCGACCGGTAAATGGAGAAGAGCACGCCGCACAAAAGGCCGACGACGGCGAGCAGCGAGTAGAGCACGATTTTTTTCGTCCGGGATTTCCTTGCAGATGCCACGGCGTTCTTTACCCCGTTTTTGTCCGCTTGGCCCCTCTCTATGTGTTTGCCCGCGGACTTTTCCGTTTTGTCCGGGGTTTTTGAGGCGATAGCCATAACATCTCCCGCCGCAACTGCGGGTAAACTGCGCACACCGCCCTCGTCCTGCGCCCGGCGCGGGCGAAGCTGGGCCGGCTTGCTGCGCCTCGGAAAGTTCTCGGTCAAAATCTCCGGCCCTTCGCCCGAGGGGTCTCCGGCGTCCTTTGAGTCGCCCGCGTCATAGAGGTCGAAGTCCGGCGTTGTATTTTCGCCCGCGGCCCGTTTTGCCTCTTCGGCGGCAAGGGCTGCCTCAATGGCGGCCCGGATTTCGGCCGCGCGGTTTCGTCCGGCCCCGGCTTCGACCGGGGCGTCCTCGTCCGGCAAGTCCGGGGCGCCGGCACCGTTTAAGGCCGGCGGGGTGTCCTCAGGCTGGGCCGAGCCGTAATATCGATAAAAGGCTTCCTTCTCCGCGTCCCCCAGCGGCTTTGAGGGCTCGCCCGAACTGCGCAGAAAGGCGCCGTTTTTTTCTTTTTTAGCTTTTTTCGCAACGCGCTTACCTGCCAAGCGTAAGTCTCCTCTCCACGATCTCGTTTCTGGCCGCCAGCGTGTCCGGGTGCAGCAGACTGCCCGCCTCCACCACCTCAATGATGGTGGCGTCGAGGGCACGCCGCAGCGCCTCGTCGAAATCGGTATAGACAACCTCTCTGATCCGGTCGACCCCCTCGAACTTGCGAAGCGGCTCGACATAGTCGGCGAGGTACAAAATGGCCGTCAAAAGCGGCATGCCGGCCTTGGCCGTCGTGTGATATCTTATGGCGTCGAGCACGACGGGGTCCTCGACGCCGAGCTCCCTGCGGGCGACCTGCTCGCCGGTGATGGCGTGCAGCAGCTTCGGGGTCTTTCTTTCAAGATTAGAGAGAATTATATCAAAATCCGCGCAAAGCCGCAACTGGTTTTCATAGCTCTCCTGTTTTGTGATGTCGTGCAGAAGCCCCGCGGCGTAAGCTCTGTCCGGGTCTGCGCCGTAGCGCCTCGCCAGCTTCACGGCCTCGTTGGCGACCGACAGGCTGTGCAGCAGCCTTTTTCCGCTCTGCCGACGTTCAAGCTCGGCCTTGTATTTCTCAACCGGAAACATAGAGACCCATCTCCTCGATATAGTTCAGGACACCTTGCGGCACCCCGTCCGGCCGGCGGCCACGGGCGATGGCTGCCCTCGCCTCGGTTGAGGAGCCGGGGTGCAGCGGCATGTCGGTGACGACAACATGGGCGCCGTACTGCGCCCGAAGCCTCGCGGCCATCTCCTCGACCCCCTCCTGATACCCGGGGCGCGGGAAGACGACAAGCTCGGTGGAGCGGATGAGCCCCTCCGCCCGGTGCCAGCTCTCAATGGTGACGAACATGTCCTCCCCCATGAGCAGAGACAAAGGTCCTATCTCAGCCACCGTGTCGACGGTGTAGCTCTTGCCCCCGCGCCGCTGTTCGAGGTCGGAGACCGTGACCCCCTCTATGCCGGCAAAGGCCAGCCGCGCCATTTCGAGCCGGTGCTTTGGGTCGACCTCCCCCGCCTGCTTGTGGGGGGGCGTCGCCGTCGGCATGACGATGACCTCGTCAAACCCGAGCCGCCCCAGCGCATACCGCGCCATGGCGACATGGGCGCTGTGCGGCGGGTTGAAGGTGCCGCCGAGCATTGCCCGCCTGCTCACAGCTTGATGACCGGCTTTTTTGCCGCCCGGTAGAGCACAAGCCGCGAGCCGATGACCTGTACCGGCTCGGCCTTGCAGCGGGCGGCAATGAGGTCCGCCGCCTCGCGGGCCGTCAGCCCCGAGGACTCGAGTACCCGCACCTTGATGAGCTCCCTCGCCTCCAGGGCCTCGTCGACCTGCTTATAAAACGCGTCGCCAAGCCCGTCCTTGCCCACCTGAAAAATGGTGTCGATGGTGTTTGCCATGGAGCGAAGCCCCGCACGCTGCTTGCTTGTCACTGCAATTCTCCTAACTTTTCAATAAATCTCCGCATGGCCGCGCCCCTGTGGCTGACCTCGTTTTTCCGCGCCTCCGGGAGCTCCGAGAAAGTCAGCCCGTCCGGCGCATAGAGGAAGACTGGGTCGTATCCGAATCCGCCGGTCCCCTTTGGCGCCCGCAGGATGACGCCCTCGCACTCCCCGCGGACGACAAAGCCCTCGCCCGCTGGTGTCGAATAGGCCAGGGCCGACACAAAGTGTGCGCCCCGTCTCCCCTCCGGCACACTTTCGAGGTTTTCAAGCAGGTGCCCGACCCGCCAGGCGTCGTCGTGCCCCTCTCCGCCGTAGCGGGCCGAGTAGACGCCGGGAGCGCCGCCCAAAGCGTCGACCGCAAGCCCTGAGTCGTCGGCCACAGCCGGAATGCCGGCGGCCTTTGCGTAGGCTGCAGCCTTGAGCCGCGCGTTTTCCTCAAAGGTCTCGCCGGTCTCCTC
>DATMXT010000130.1:0-5049 GCA_035561375.1 Terriglobales bacterium
TGGGGGACCATTCCGCATAGAGGAATATCTTTTGTAGATGAAACTGACACGACAAGACATTTTTATATATCAATGAGCGGGGAGGACGGCTCACTTTTCCTCGTTGAATTTTAGAATGTACAATATAGGCATAATGCGGAGCTGACAAACAAATTTGAGTTTGCGTTATCCGGTCCGGATAATTTGCCCTGAAACAAAAATCTTTATTTCCACCGTTATTCCAGAGGCGCCTGCATTTTCCGCGGAAAATGCGGACGCCTTTTTTCCATAAAATACGCTTCAGGTGCGCCATAAGCGAAAATCGCGCGAACATGATTGCGGCTTTGACAATGTTGCGGTATAATTAAAAAACCCGGCCGAAGGATTCTTTGGATAAATAAAAAATACATGAAGGGAGGTAGATTTCATGGCGCCGCCCACGAAAAATACGGAGTCTGAGCTCGTACTTATGAACATCGCGGAGGAGCTCGTCAAAAGGCGGGTTTTGGAGCTCATGGAGACCATGGACGTCTGCCGCTGCGAGCGGTGCTACCTTGACGCCTGCGCCATTGCGCTGAACAGCCTGGGGCCCCGCTATGTCACCACCGACAAGGGCTCGCTCATGTCGAAGCTCGGCACGACGGACATCCCCTATCAGGCGCAGCTGACCGTCTGCGCGACGCAGGCCATCATGAAGGTCAGGGAGCACCCGCACCACAGTTGACCGACGCCGGCGGCATTCGGCGCTGTTTGCCATGTCTCGGATGCGCCCGGGGCGCATAGAGTAAAATGGGCGGCAGATATAAAAAAGGAGCGCGTATGGGACACATTGCAGATTGCGGCACAAGGGCAGACGACCGGATTGCAGCCGGGAGCCTCCGCGGCTTCACGGTGTGAGATGAGGATGCGGATATGGGCCCCGGTGGCACTCATTGTCTCGCTCGGGCTGGCGTTTGCGGCCTCGGGGCTGGGCTCCGCCGGGAAAGCCGTGGGGCCGTACGCGCCCGTGGATGATTTTGCCGCACACCTCGACAGGCGGATTCCCGCGCTGATGGAGCGCTATCACATTCCCGGCTGCAGCATTGCGCTCGTGACGGACGGCAGGCTTGTCTGGTCGGCGGCGTACGGCTATGCCGATTTGGAGAGCGGGCGAAAGCTGACCACGGACACGCCGATGCGGGTGCAGTCCATCTCAAAGTCGGTCACGGCGTGGGGCGTCATGAAGCTGGCGGAGCAGGGAAGGCTCCGGCTTGACGCGCCCGTAAGTCAGTATCTGAAAAACTGGGACTTTCCGCCGTCCGATTTTTCGGCGGATGAGATCACGGTTTTGCAGCTGCTCAGCCATACCGCGGGGCTGCCGCTCGGCGACGTGTTTACAATCTACGCGCCCGGGGACGAGATGCCCTCGCTTGAAGAGAAGCTGACCCGGGAGGCCGTGCCGGAAAGGGAGCCCGGCAGCGCCTTTTCTTATTCAAACACCGGGTACAACCTGCTGGAGCTGCTCGTTGAGGAGGTGACCGGCGAGGACTTCTCCGAATACATGGCGCGGGAGGTGCTGGCCCCGCTTGGCATGCGCCGCTCATCTTTTGTATGGAGCGAGGCGCTTGCCCCCGCCGTCCCGGTCGGATATGATTTGCGCGGAAGGCCTGTGCCGCCCTATGTATACCCCGAGAAGGGCTCCGGCGGCCTTTTCGCCACCGCGCAGGACGTCGCCGCCTTTGCCATTGCCGGCATGGGGAAGACCCCGCAGGCGGAGGGCGCGCTTGGCTCCGGCATAGCGCAGACCCTGCACACGCCGGTCAGAGAGGACCTCGGCGTATACGGGCTTGTGTTTGACGCCTATGGCCTGGGGCATTACATTGAAACGCTCCCGAACGGCAAACAGGCCGTCTCCCACGGGGGGCAGGGCACCGGCATCATGACCCATTTCCACGCGGTGCCCGAGACCGGCGACGCCATCGTGATTCTGACGAACAGTCAGAGAAGCTGGCCCTTTATCGCCTTTGCGCTCGGCGACTGGGCGCGGTGGCGGGGATTCGGCTCGGTCGGTATGGGCCGCATAATCTGGGCAAAATACGCCCTGTGGGCCGCCATCGGGCTGATTTGGGCCGCGAGCGCACTGCTTGCGCTGCGCCTGGCGGACAGCATTTTGCGCAAAAAGCGCATCGCGGCGCCGCGGCCAATGCGCGCCGCGCAGGCGGGCGCGGCCGCCGTCCTCACAGGCGGCCTCATCTGGTGCCGCTGTCAGCCGTATTTGCTGGTCACTTCGGTGTTTCCGCGGGCGTCCGCGTGGCTCGCCGTTTCGGCGCTGGGGCTGTCCGCCGTCCTGCTGTGGTCGGCAATTTACGCGCGTGAGAAAATATGACGGGAGGAAAATGCAGTGGGAAAAAAGCATAAAACAGCTGATTTCATGAACATGGGCACGGCCGTCGGGCTTTGCGCGGCCATTGGAGTCGCGCTGGGCGCCCTGCTGAACAATGTGACACTGTGGCTGTGCGTCGGCGCCGGGGTGGGCGTCGTGCTTGGAGCCGTTGTGCAGATGTATAAAAGCCGGCGGCAATGACAGATAAACAAATAAAAAAGACCGGACAAAAGTCCGGTCTTTTTTATTTGGAAAAGCCGCCGCCGCCGGAGACTGAAATCGCAAAGCCCGTGCCGCCCGCTCGGAAGACGCCCCGAAGCGCGTGCGGCGTGAACTCGCTTTTTTGACCGCGTGCGGGCGCCGTCTGCTTATTTTTTTAAGGCATGAGTTGCATCTCTTCGCTCAAGCGACTATAATTAAAGGGTCATTTCGCTTGAGAGGGGGCGGGTCAATGGAATACAGCACGGTGGCTGAAACTGCCGAAAAGTGGGGCGTCACGGCAAGGCAGGTGCAGCGGCTTTTGGCCGAGGGCAGAGTCCCGAACGCCAAAAAATACGGCAGGTCGTGGATGCTGCCGGCGGACGCCGAAAAGCCGGGCGATGCGCGCCGGGAGAGCAGCGCGCCCGCTCCGGAAGACCCGCTGCCCGCGGACCTTTTGCGCCTGCTCGAGGTGGCGACGACGCCCTTGCCCCACCGAAATCCCGACGCGATTTTGAAAACCGTGAAAGACGAGCGGGTGCGCCGCCAGTTTGACGCGGAGCTGGCATATCTCAGAGGCGATTTCACGCGGGTCATGCGGTGTTTTGACGAGACCGAGGGGGATGAGGCGGCCAGGCTGCGCGCTTCCCTTGTGGCCGTCGCGGCGGCGATAAGTCTTGGGGACTACCCGGCCTATCTGAAAATTGAATCCTACCTCAAAGACTGCGTCAAAACGGGCAAGGGCGATTTGATATCGGCTTTCGCCGAGCTTGGGCTCGCCAGCGTCTATGTGAGCGCGAGCGCGCCGAAAATGGTTCCCGGCTGGCTCAAAGAGGGGGATTTCAGCGCTTTTCCGCCGCAGCTCGGCCCGCAGTATATGCACTATCTGCGTGCGAAATATCTTCTGTGTATCGGGCGGTATGAGGCGGCGCATGCCGTGGCGCAGACCGCGCTCGCCTTTGGCGCGCCGGACAGGGGGATCACCTACCCGGACCTCTATTTGCGGGTCGCTGCCGCCCTTTCCTGCCGTTTTCTCGGGCGGGAGGAGGAGGCGAAGCGCGTTTTGCTGGGCGCCATGCGCATAGCTTTGCCCCACGGCTTTATCACGCCCTTCGCCGAGACGGTCTCGGACTTCGGCGGCCTCATTGAGGAGTGCGTCATGGAGACATATCCCGCCTGTCACGACTCCCTCATCGACCAGTGGCAGCGCACCGTGAAAAACTGGGTGAATTTCCACAACCGTTTCACGCAGGACAACCTGTCGATGATTTTGTCCCGGCGGGAATTTTATCTCGCGCAGCTTGTGGCCCGCCGCGTCCCCTATGCCGAAATTGCGGCCAAGTACGGCATTTCGGTCGGCAGACTCAAAAACATCATGCTTGAAATTTACGAAAAGCTCTACATATCCGGCCGCGACGAGCTTGCGAAAATCATCGGGTTCTACAACAACAGGGGAGAGGGCACATGACCCCGGAACTCGCCGCCTATTTGAAGCTGCAGGCCGCCGTCTCGGCCGCCCTCAACTTCTTTGTCATGGGCATGGTCTCGGGGCTCATTTACCACAAGGCGGACTTTGTGCCGACAGACCCCGTCAGCCTCGGAGTTGACCTTGGGCTCACCTGCCTGTCCGCTTTCATGATTTCCATGCCCCTGACCCGCGCCGGTCTTCGCCGGGACAAGACGGGGGATGTGCTCGAGGCGACCTCGCCCCAAAGCCGCTTTCTGGCGCGGCTTTTCCGGCGCCCGCTGTTATTTTGCCTGCTGTTTGGCTTTGGCACGGCGGCGCTTGTCTTCGCCCTCGCTGCGCCGCTCTTTGCGCTCGCGGGCGCCTTTGCCCTCCCGTTTTATGCCTATGTCGCACTCAAGAGCACGTTTGGCGCGGCGCTCGGCGCTTTTGTATCCACGGTTTTATTTTACGGGGGCATGTGCCGGGTGCAGTAAATGTCGCTTGGGCGACGGGAACGCGGGCGCGGTTTTACCCTCCCGCGCGTTCTTTTTGGCACGGCAGATATTTTCGCCGTGAGCATTGGCGGATTTTAGGCGGGGTTTGTCACTCCCGCGGGGCAAAATAAAAGCGCGCCAAACGGTTTTACGCCCCAAAAGTCGTGACTTTTTGCGGTTAAAAAGTCACTCCTCAAATGGCGAATTTTCCCCTATGATAGCACTAAGTGCTATGATAGGGGATTTTTATGTCCTTTTGGCAAAGGAGCGTGGTGGTAGGTATGCCCCCTGAGCAAAAGCGCCTCTATAAAGTCTTTCACGCGGGCGGGCGGGAGTTTCCCGTCTACCTCGAATATGACGAGCGGATGGAGGACAGCTACCCCGTCTACCCGGACTTCGAGGAGCGCCCGGAGTATACGGAGGATGGCAGACCCTTTGCCACAGCGGGACAGGAGAGCTGTCCCTGCGCAAGACCAGGCTCGCCGGGGGAGCCGCACCCCGGCGACTGCGGCGGCTGCGGCTGGTTTTTCAGAGAGAAAACGCCTTTTGAGCCCATCGGCGTGTGTATG
>DATMXT010000131.1:0-3187 GCA_035561375.1 Terriglobales bacterium
CATGAGACGGTCGAGCGCTTTTTACGGCTGCTCGGAAGCGACAACCCGCTTGAGGAGGCCGAGCTTGTCGAGCACACGCTGAGCGCCTCCACGGTCGCGGCGCTCGGGGTTTTGAGCGATTTTTTTACCCAGAGCGCCGAGACGATGCAAAAATACGCGGCCTTTCGGGATGAGGCTACGGCAAAAAGTCACTGCCGATAAGGGAGCGGCCCGGCGGCAGGGGCGCGCGGGGTTCCAAAAAAAATAATGGGTATCGGGGGAGAACCTCCGATACCCGTTATTTTGTTTTGGTTGAGTTTGTAGGGGAGGGGGGTCCGTGGACGGGTCACAGGCTTTCGTACTGCCGGCGAATGGCCTCAAAGCTCGCGTCGCTCAGGTCGTGCTCGATTTTGCAGGCGTCGGCGCGGGCGGTGTCAGCGTCAACGCCCAGGGCCACGAGGTAGTCGGTCAGCAGCTTGTGGCGGGTGTACATGCGCGCCGCAATTTCCCTGCCCTTGCCCGTAAGGGTGATCAGGTTGCCCTCGTCCATCGTGATGTAGCCGTTTTCCCGCAGCCGCTTTGTCGCAAACGAGACGCTCGGCTTTTTGACGCCAAGCTCGTCGGCGATGTCGACTGAGCGGATGTAGCCGTGCTTCTCTTGGAGCATCAGCATCATTTCAAGATAGTCTTCGGCCGACTTGTGAATTTCCATATGAACCGCCCGCCTTTCGCTAAGGTGAAGGGAACCGAATCCGCACCGGTTTTGGCGGGCGTATTTCCGCCACAGCTTTACGCAATCCGCTTGCGAATACAACAAGTATTCGCTGTACGGTTTTGCTTGCCTGAACGAAAATCCGCTCCGCCAAAACTGCCTTGCACCTGCCGGCGAGCAATTTTCGAGGGATTTTCGTCACGGCGGACACCGCAATGCTCACGCAAAGCGCGGAAGACAAGGCGAAAAGCACCGAAAAGGGCCGCAGGCAGGTTCGGGGTGTGTTCGGTTTCCTTCACCTTATACTGTACCACATTTTTGGAAAGGATGCAAATGGGGGAATACTGAAGCCGCCGCCGCAAAAAAAGTCCGGTGCAGGGGCTTTTGCCCCGTACCGGACGATGAAGCATATAAAAAAGTGATAACGGCGGTCAATTTAGGGGCGTGCCGCAATTTTGGCGGAACTTGCCGTCGCCCGTCGCTGTCTGAGGGCAGGCGGGGACGGAGGAAAAAGCGCTCCGCATTAAAAACGCCGCCGGCCTCGTTTTTTCCGCCTGTATGAGGAGCCTCCCGAGCCACCCGACAGCGCTAAGGAGGCGATGACGGTCGTAAACGGAATTGTGAACAGGATTCCGAGGCTGCCGACGAGCGACTGCAAAAACTCGAAGATGATCTCCTCCTTGTTGAGAAGGCTTAGGAGCGGGTAACCCGAGACCGCATAGACAAGCACCACGATCATGGAGCTGCCCATATAGGCGAGAATCAGGGTGCTCGTCATGGTCCCCATAAAATCCCGGCCGATATGAAAGCCGTATTTCATCATGGCAAAGGAGCCGCCGTCTTTGCCGGTCTCCTTGAGCTCACAGAGGGGCGAGGTCACCGACATGGAGACATCCATGATCGCCCCCAAAGCGCCGATCGTGATCATGGAGAACATGATGGCCTTGACATCGACGTCAAAGCCGAAGAGGGTTTTGAGAAAGTAGGTGTCGTTGTTGATATATCCCGTCAGCTTCATCCACCGGTCCATGACGAGGCTGACCCATCCCGAAAAGACGACACCGGCGGTGCAGCTCACAGCGGTGATGACGCTCTTCGGGCCCAGGCCGTATACGATGACAAGCGTCTCTGTGATGATGTAAACGCATATGATGACTGTGGACAAGTAGATGTCGTACCCGGCCTTGATCGAGGGGATGAAAATGAGGAAAATTGAAAGGCAGGTGAGCGACAGGGACAGGATCGTGTTAAACCCCTTGATTCCCCCCATCAGAAGGATGAAAAAGGCCATGACAAGGCCTAATACGACGATTTTGTCAAAACGGTAATAGTACTGAAAGAGGTAATTTTCTCCGTACGACATGACGACGACCTTGTCCCCAACCGATACGGGCGGCGTATTTTTGACGCCGCTGTTCAAAATCTGACTCCCCCGGATGGTTTCGCCCTCATTTTTCCCGTCTCCGAAAGTCGCTGCGGAAAAGGAGATTTTTGTGCCCCCGGCGCCATCCTGCAGCTCGCCGTCAAGCGAGATGATTTTTGCGAATATCAGCGTGTCGAGCTCCTCCTCCCGGTCGAGGTTCAGCCCGCCGACAGCATGGCGGCTCTTTATGGCCCGGTTACCGTAGGCGATGAAGAGCACTGAGAGCACGAGGACTGTCAGATAAGCGGTCGCGTTAATCGCTTTTTTCATTCCTGTTTTCACTCCTGGTTGTCCTTTTGTCAGAAATATATGAGGCGGGGAGTGAAAACATACCGGCGCGAGGTCAATCGGGCCGATTGGCGGGCGGGAAGGGCGGATTGCGCCGCCGCCGCACGGCCTCCAGACAGGGCAAACTTCTGTACCCGACATGCCCTGCCGTAAGCCCGACGAGGGCGCCGGCGAGGACGTCCGTGGGGTAGTGGACGTAGAGGTAGAGCCTTGAGAAGGCGATGAGGACGGCGAGGACGAAGGCCGCGCGCCACAGCAGAGGACGGCGGCTCTTGTAGAGCGCCGCGGTCGCGGCGAAGGCCGCCGACGTGTGGCCGGACGGGAAAGACCAGCCGCCGGGAGGCGGGATGAGGAGCCTCATCGCAGTGTTGACTTCAAAGGGGCGGGGGCGGGCGACGAGCGGCTTGATGACAAGGTCGCAGGCGGCGAGGCTGAAGACGAGCGCGAGCAGCAGCGCCGCGCCGGCCGGCCTCGTCTGGCGCATCATCAGAAGGACGGCGGCCGCGGCAAACCAGACAAGGCAGCCGCTGCCGAGGGACGAGATAAACGGCATGACAAAGTCCGGCACTTCGCTGTGGAGGTGCGCCGCGATGAAGTTTAAAATGGCAAAATCTACTGTCGTCATGCTCGCTTTCAAATGCGAAAGTCCGGCGCAAAGCACACGCCTTGCACCGGACGGTACGCAAGGAAAAAAGAGGGTGGCGCCCGGTCAGTTTAAGGGCGTGCCGCAGTTTTGGCAAAACTTGCCGTCGCCCGCCGCCTCCTGCCCGCAGGAGGGGCAGTAC
>DATMXT010000132.1:0-2266 GCA_035561375.1 Terriglobales bacterium
TCTGCGGCAAACCCGCCAAGACCATGGTTGTCTGGGGCAAGGCATACTGATTTTTGCGCATATTCCCGCGGCGGGCTTTTTGCCGCCTGCAAGTGCGGTGCGGCTTTTCCGCCCGGTGACCGAAACGACACGGCGAAGGAGGGAGACCCATGTGCGCCGCCGGCGGCAAAAAACAGATCATCCTCTGCCTCAAAAGCGTCCTTGAGCGGTACACCGACCCGGGGCACCGGCTCTCTCAGGGCGAACTTGCCGAGCTCATTAAACAGGACTACGGCCTTGCGGTCGACCGCAAGACGGTGGCCCGCAACCTTGCGGCGCTCTCGGAGCTCGGGGTCGAAATCGGCTTTGAGGGCGGCGCTTATCTCGCAAGCCGGCCACTGCCCGACGGGGCGGCCGTCGCCGCGGCGCTCTCGGGCATTCCCCTTTCTGATGAGCTCATCTCCCCCACCGCGCGGGCGGCCTGCGCGGCCCTCGGGCCCCGGGGACAAGCCGCCGACACCGATAAGCTCGCGCTGCTGGCTTTGGCCATTGAGGCCGGCGACCGCGTCTCCTTCGAGTGCCCCGGCTGGGCCTTTACGGGCTACCACCCCCGGGGCAAGGGGGCGACGCTTCGGCCCTGCGCCCTCTACCGGGCAGCGGGAGGCATCCGGCTTGCCGCCGAGACGCCGGCCGGCGCCCCCTGCTCAGTGCTGACGGGCCCCATGGAGGGAGTTGTCCGGGTGGCCGGCCGCCGCCGGTTTTCGCCGGACGAGCGGACGGCGCTGCTTGCGGCCCTTTCCGCGTCGCCGGTCACGGCCACGCTGCTCTGCTCCGAAACAGCCGCAGAGCGGTTTGCCCCCTACGGCCCCGAGTCTGAGCCGGTCGAGGGCGGCCGGCGGGTCACGGTCTGCGCCCCCTTTGACGAGCTTGTCGAACTCGCCCTCGTGGCGGGCGCCAAAGTGCTCTCCCCCATTTCCGTCCGTGAAGCCATTGTCGACAGACTTATCGTGCTCGCCGACCTGTATATGGAATAGCCCGGCAAATTTGCATTTGCAAATTTGCCGTTTTGGCGTATTTTTATGATTTCCTCGTTTGAAACGGTCCATACTTTGTATAAGCGCCCACAACTAATAAGGAGGTCTCCATGAAAGTCCTGTTCATCGGCAACAGCCACACCTTTGTCAATGACATGCCGGAACTGCTGCGGCAGCTTGCGGCATCCCGCGGCGCAGAAATCGACGCCGTGCAGAACACCTCGGGCGGCAGAGGCCTTGGCTGGCACGCCCACGAGTTTGACGTGCGGTACAACATCCTGTTCGGCCGGTACGACTATGTCGTGCTTCAGCACACTGCCCACCCCTTCCCCGGCGTGCAAAACCTCTTTGAGGAGACCGACAAAATTCTCAAAATGACGGCGCTGTCCCAGTCAAAGCCGGTGGCCTACCAGTGCTGGAGCGAAAAAAACAACCCAAGCGGCCACACCGTCATCTGCGAGGCCTACGAGAAGCTGGCCCGCGAACGGGACCTGCTGCTGGCGCCGGTCGGCAGGGCCTGGGCGGCGCTGCGGGACCGCTATGAGCTGTACTATAAGGACGGCGAGCACACCTCGCCAATGGGGGCCTATCTTTCGGCCTGCGTCTTTTTCGTCACGCTGACAGGGGAGTCGGCCGTGGGACTGCCGACTTCATTCACTTTCACGGCCCCGACTTACGACCCCGCCGCGCCGCTTGAAGCGGCGTGGGAGACCCCGGAGGCCGGCCCCCGCTCGCTGAAGCTCGACCCCGACTTCTGCCTTGCCGCCCAGAAGGCGGCCGACGCTGCCGTCGGCGAATGGAGCGCCAGATGAGGGGCGCCCGGCAGCCTGCCCGCAGGCAAAAAAATTCGCACGCCGCAAAGTTTGCCCCCCGTAAAAAGAGCGGACCGGCGAGGGCCGCCGCCCGCCCGAAAGAGGCCCCCGTTAAAGGCAAGGGGACGCCGGCCAAGGGCAATGCCCCGCTCATCGGCAAATATGAGGGGACCTCCCGGGAGTTTGGCTTTGTGTCGGACGGCGTCCGCCGCATGTTCATCTATGACAACCGCTCCAAAGGCGCCATGGGGGGCGACACGGTCGAAGCCCGCGAACTCCGCCCGGCCGAGGGCGGGCGGGCGGCCGAGGGTGAAATTGTCCGCATTATAGCGCGCGGGGTGACGAGGGTCATCGGCCGCGCCGAAGCCCGGGGCCGCGGGCTTGCCGTCGTCCCCGACGACGCCACGGTCGGCATGGAAATTCAGGTGCTGGGCAATGGCC
>DATMXT010000133.1:0-3435 GCA_035561375.1 Terriglobales bacterium
ATATATGGGAGTGCAGATATGAAAAACAGCGACAAGACCATGGACAAGCTGGTCGCCCTGTGCAAAGGGCGCGGCTTTATTTTCGCGGGCTCCGAAATTTACGGCGGCCTCTCCAACACCTGGGATTACGGTCCCTTGGGCGTCGAGTTCAAAAACAACGTCAAAAAGGCCTGGTGGAAGAAGTTCGTGCAGGAAAACCCCTACAACGTCGGGCTCGACGCCGCGATTCTGATGAATCCGCAGGTCTGGGTGGCGTCGGGGCATGTCGGCGGTTTTTCCGACCCCTTAATGGACTGCAAGGCCTGCAAGACCCGCCACAGGGCAGACAAGCTCATTGAGGACACCGGGGTCAACCCGGCCGGCTGGTCCAACGAGAAAATGGCCCGGTACATCAAAGACCAGGGCATCGTCTGCCCCGAGTGCGGCAAGTGCGATTTCACTGAAATCCGCAAGTTCAACCTGATGTTCAAGACCTATCAGGGCGTCACGGAGGACAGCAAAAACGAGCTCTACCTGCGCCCCGAGACGGCGCAGGGCATTTTCGTCAACTTCAAAAATGTGCAGCGCACGACCCGGCGCAAGCTCCCCTTCGGGGTCTGCCAGGTCGGCAAGTCCTTTCGAAATGAAATCACGCCCGGCAACTTCACTTTCCGCACCCGCGAATTTGAACAGATGGAGCTCGAGTTCTTCTGCAAGCCCGGCACCGATTTGGAGTGGTTTGCCTACTGGAAGGAATACTGCCGCCGCTTCCTCATCGACCTCGGCATGACGGAGGGGAACCTGCGCCTGCGCGACCACGAAAAGGAGGAGCTCTCTCACTACTCCAACGCGACGACCGACTTCGAGTACCTCTTCCCGTTCGGCTGGGGCGAACTGTGGGGCGTGGCCGACCGCACCGACTTCGACCTCAAGGCCCACGAGCGGGTCTCGGGGCAGCCCATGGACTATTTCGACCCCGACACAAACGAGAAATACATCCCCTACGTCATTGAGCCGTCCCTGGGCGCCGACCGCGTGGCGCTGGCCTTTTTGGTCGACGCCTACGACGAGGAGGTCGTCGACGCCGAAAAGGGCGACGTGCGCACCGTGCTGCGGCTGCACCCGGCTTTAGCCCCCTTCAAGGCGGCCGTGCTGCCCCTCTCCAAAAAGCTCTCGGACAGGGCGGCCGAGCTCCACGCGGAGCTCGCCAAGGACTATATGGTCGACTTCGACGACGCCGGCTCCATCGGCAAGCGGTACCGCCGGCAGGACGAGGTCGGAACCCCCTACTGCATCACGGTCGACTTTGAGACCGAAACGGACGGCGCCGTCACCATTCGGGAGCGCGACTCCATGGAGCAGGTGCGCCTGCCAATCGGCGAGGTGAAGGCGTATCTCGCAGAGAAACTCGCATACTAAGGAATGAAACCATGAGACATTCATCGCCAAAAGCAGTTGCCCTTGCGCTGGGCCTTGCGCTGACAGCCCTCTTTACCGGCTGTACGCCAAAGACCCAGCCGGCGGGCCCCGCGCCGGAGGGCGAAAAGTCCGCGGTCCCCGTCTTCATGACGGCGGCGCTGCTGGAAGCCCGCGCCCCCGCAGGCCTTGCGCTGACCCGGCCCAAACCGGAGAAGCCCGCGGACCCCGTCCCGGAGGAGCTGCCCTATGTCAACCCCGTGACGGGACTCGGCATGGCGACCCCGCCCGGCCGTCCGGTGGCGGTCGTCATCAATAATTTGAAAAAAGCGACTCCGCAGCCGGGGGTCTCCCACTATGAGCTGATGTTCGAATACCCGGCCGAGGGCGAGATCACGCGGCTTGTCGACGTCATGTACGACTACACCGGCATCGGGGAGCTGGGCTCGGTGCGCTCGATGCGGGACTACTTCATGGTGGGGGCGCTGCCGCTGGACCCCATTTTCATCCACTACGGGCACAGCCCGGCCGCCATCCATTACATTATGGACAATGGCGTCACGAGCCTCAACGGCATCAACGCCGACGTCGAGAGAGTGCTCTACTGGCGGGACAAGACCCGAATTTCCACGATGGGGTACGAGCACAGCGTGCTGACCTCGTCGGACAAAATGCAGGCCGCCATCGCAACCTTTAAGCTGCGCACCGAGACCGAAAAAGCCGGCCCCTTCTTTGACTTCTCGGGCTGGCAGGCGGGCGACTTGCCCGGGGAGAGCGTCAAGGTGCAGTTTGTCAACAACATGACGGGCGTCTTCACCTTTGACGGGGAGCGGTATCTGCGAAGCCAGTTCGGCAAGGAACAGATTGACGGCACAACCGGTGAGCAGCTGACCTGCGACACCGTCATCGTCCTCAAAACCTACTGTCAGAATATCCCGGGGGACGAGTCGCTGCGCCGGCGGTGCGACCTCGTGGGCTCGGGCTCCGGCTACGCCTTTTCGGGCGGCAGCGGACGCAAAATCAAGTGGAGCAAGGCGAGCGACGGCGAATTTTTCGTACTTACAAACCCGGACGGCAGCACATTGACCCTTTCGCCCGGGAAAATCTGGATATGCGTGATGGACACGTCAAGGAGTGTAGTCAATGAGTAAAGTGAGAACCCGGTTTGCCCCAAGCCCTACGGGGTATATGCATGTCGGCAACCTGCGCACGGCGCTGTACGCCTATCTCATCGCCCGCAAGGCGGGGGGGACGTTTATTCTGCGCATTGAGGACACCGACCAGGAACGGCAAAAGGAGGGGGCCGTCGAACTCATTTACCGCACGCTTGCCGAGACGGGGCTTGTCCACGACGAGGGCCCCGATGTCGGCGGACCGTACGCGCCTTACGTCCAGAGCGAGCGGCGGGACATCTATATGAAATACGCCCTCGAGCTCGTCGAGAAGGGCGCCGCCTACTACTGTTTTTGCGACAAGGAGCGCCTCGAGGAGGTCCGCCTGGTGCAGGAGGTCTCGGGCCAGCCCACCAAGTATGACGGGCACTGCCGCAACCTCACAAAAGAAGAGGTCGCCGAAAAGCTCGCGGCCGGCGTCCCCTACGTCATCCGGCAGAAAATCCCGGAAGGGGTCACGACCTTTGTGGACGCGGTCTTCGGCACGGTGCGCACCCCCAACGAGTCGCTCGACGACAATGTGCTGTTAAAGTCGGACGGGCTGCCCACCTACAACTTCGCAAACGTCGTCGACGACCATCTCATGGAGATCTCACATGTCGTCCGGGGCACCGAGTACCTCTCTTCGGCCCCCAAGTACAACCTGCTCTACGAGGCCTTCGGCTGGCCGGTGCCCATTTACGTCCACTGCCCGCCCGTCATGAAAGACCAGCACGCCAAGCTCTCCAAGCGCAACGGCGACGCGTCGTACGAGGATTTGATCGCGCAGGGCTTCTTAAAGGAGGCCGTGCTCAACTATATCGCGCTCTTAGGCTGGAGCCCCGGCGGCGAGCAGGAAGTCTTCACGCTGCCCGAGATGATCGAGGCC
>DATMXT010000134.1:0-2762 GCA_035561375.1 Terriglobales bacterium
CTCTTTGAGCAAGGGGAGCAGGGGGCTGAGCAACACCCTGTAAATTGTCGGGTAATACACCTCGGCGATATAGATTTTCCCGCCCGGCTTTAATACCCGAAAGGTCTCTTTGGCGAAGACGCCGACATGCGGGAAGTGGTGGTACGCGGCCGACACCGTGAGGGCGTCAAAGCTGCCGTCCGGGTAGGGGAGCGCCCCGCAGCTCCCGACCGAAAACTGCATGGCCGGGTTTTGCGCGGCCGCCTGCAGGGTCATTTTTTCCGAGATGTCGATGCCGTACCCGCGGATGGCGTGGCGACCCGCGAGCATTTTTAACAGCCTGCCGTTGCCGCAGGCGACGTCGAGCACGGCGTCGCCGTCCTTGATGTCCGCCGCCTCGAGCAGCAGTAGGTTGTACGAATAGGTGAATTTGCCCTCAAACGTGTCGTCATAGCCCGCGGCCTTTTTGTCGTAGGCGGCCCGGGAACGCCTCTCGTGTTTATTCATTGCGCTTTCCCTCCAAAACAGGCTCTCGACCCATGGGCCGCCGCGGGTCGGGTATCGGGTATAGTTATCGCGCTTCTTTCCTATATCTCCCTACCCCGCAATCCCCTCAATAAACCGTTTCGCCGCCTCAAGCTCGCCGTCGTCGGGATGCCCCTTCGCGATGCCGCCGATCAGCTTAAAGGGCCCATATGTGTCAAACCCCTTGCAGGCAAAGCTGCCGGCGACGACCGCCCCGGCGCTTTCGAGCTGACCGATGAGCTCGGCGTTCAGGTCCTCTTTTCCCATGCCGCTGGTCGAAAAAACAAAGACCTCTTTCTCCTCAAGGTCAAGTCCGCCCACAGCCGAAATCAGCTTGTCGTAGTGCTTGCCGAAGGCGATGCCTGAGCCAAACCCGATGAGTTCGTACTGTGCAAGGTCGGCGGCGCTCAATTCGTCAACCCGGCAGAGCCCGGCGCCGGACGCCGCGGCCATGGCCTTGGCGACTTTTTCGGTGTTGCCGTGGTGGTAAGAGTCGTAGATGATGAGACACTTTTTCATATTTTCCCTTTCATCAATACAGGTTCGTTTCCCTTATAAGTCCCGGGTTGCGGCAGTGCGCACACTGCCTCCCGCCCCATATCATACCCCTGGCGGCAGCTTGTCCGCCATGAGACTTCGCAGGTTCAAAACCTCCCCGTCCACGACAAATGTCCCGTCGCCGACGGCGTGAAAAGTCCGCCGCTCCGCGCGACCCGCGTCAATCCAGGCCCGCCGGCCCTCCAAAATGAAAATGCCCTGCGCGTCGAGATATTCGGCCACGCGGCACTCGATGCAGGCGAGGCACTCCGAAATGAGCGGGGCCTTGACCTCGGCCGCCGGCAGCGCGGTCAGGCCGAATCGCTTGAATTTGTCGGTGTCTTCCCCGGAGCAGTCGCCGATGCCGACCGCCTTTTCGGCGAGGTCGACGGTCGGAACCGCCAGTACGCACTCTCTGGTGCGCATGAGGGCCCGAAACGAATAGTTCCAGGGCCCGGTCGTCAGGGCGATGCGGGGCGTGAAATCCATGACCATGTGCCATGTGTTGGTCATGATGTTGTCCCGCCCGTTTTCGTGGGTCGTGACGAGCAGCACCGGCCCCGGCTCAATGAGCGTAAAGGCCTTCTCAATCGGCAAAGGCGTCATCGGCATAGGCTCACCTTCAATCGGCAATTTTTTGTGAATACCGGAGTTTTCTCATTGCATTTCCCCGCTGAAAAAAGTTCCCGCCGCATGGAGCAAATTCCCTTCAGCTGATTCTCTCGCATTCGTACGCGCCCTTGATATTCGCGTTGTACCAACTGCCAAGCGAGTCGGCGGCGATAAATGCATCCCATTCACTTGCCGGGAAGTCCGAATATGTGTAGACTGAGCCGCTGTCCCGAAAGCGCACGACCAGAACCTCGAAGTCCCGGTCATAGCCGACTTCGCTAAAGCAGGTGGACTCCGGGGTCGACTGCATGTTGACGCCGTCAATGTCAAAAGTCGCGCTTACCGTTCCGGCGGCTGGCGTGACGTCGCCGGCGGCGGCGCTTGCGTCGAAGTCCTGTGGGGGGCTTGTCTGCCCGCAACCCGCCAGTGATAACGCAATCAGAAACGCCAAAAGAGTACCCGTAACCGCCTTCACCGCGGCCCCACCTTAAAACTTCTCAATAACCGGCTCCCCGCCGAAGGAGTAGAGCGTCGACACGGCGTCCCTCAGATACCAGACCTCGGTGTTGCCGTCGCCCGGGGCGTACCTGTCCCGCAGCTCCGGGTAGGCTTCGAGCATGCTCTTTTGCGCCTCTATGCGGGGGTCCTCCACGGCGGTGGCGGTCACCCGCACCCATTTCCCGTCCGCAAAGGCGCAAATCTCAATTTGCGGATTCTTGTGCATCTGTCTCGACACGTCCTTGACCTTGCCGGTTTGAATATAGAGCTTGCCCTCAAAGAGGTGGATGGTCCCGAAGGGGCGCACGCGGGGCTGACTGCCGTCGGCCGTCGCAAGGTAGTAGGCGCCGCAGGCTTTTAAGAACGCATAGGTCTTGTCCATATAAAACCCTCCTGTATGGTGTCGTCTTTGAGTAAGCCTGCTCTTAGCATACACCAAAATTGCCCAACAATAAAGACAAAAACCACCGAAAATTCCGCTTGCTTTCATCTTTATATATATGCTTCATCCTTTTGACCCAAAAAACGGCGCCCGTCCATCGGACGGGCGCCGCGCCTCTTAAAAATCCCGTTAACTGATCGCCCCGTTGAAGAGCAGGACGGCCTTGGCG
>DATMXT010000135.1:0-3470 GCA_035561375.1 Terriglobales bacterium
ACGGCCGAGATCGTGCACGCGGCCATGCGGGGCGAGAAATTCACGACCGTCTTCATCAACAACGCCATTTACGGCATGACCGGCGGCCAGATGGCCCCGACGACGCTTGTGGGCCAGAAGTCGACGACAAGCCCCGGGGGCCGCAACCCCGCCCTTCAAGGCGGCCCCATGCACGTCCCCGAGATGCTGGCGACTTTAGACGGACTTGTCTACGCCGAGCGGGTCTGCGTGGCCGACGTGCCAAATGTCATCAAAGCGAAAAAGGCCATTAAAAAGGCCTTCCAAATTCAGATGGAAGGCCGCGGGTTCACGTTTGTTGAAGTGCTCTCGGCCTGCCCCACCAACTGGGGAATGGCCCCGGTGGAGGCAAACCGGTGGGTGCTCGAAGCCATGGCCGCCTGCTATCCGCTTGGCGTCGTCAAGGAGGTGGCGGTATGAAACGGGAGGTCCTCATCGCCGGGTTTGGCGGACAGGGAGTCATGTCAATCGGCAAATCGCTTGCCGAGCTCGGGATGGACAAGGGTTTGTTTGTGTCCTGGGTGCCCTCTTACGGCCCCGAAATGCGGGGCGGCACGGCCAACTGCTCAGTCATTTTGTCGGACGCCAAAATCGGCTCGCCGATCGTCACCCGGCCAACTGAGCTCATCGCCATGAACATGCCGGCCCTTGATAAATTCGGAACGTCTGTGAGAGAGGGTGGGACAATTTTCCTCAACGCCCCGGACAAGGGCGATAGGGTCCTGCCCGGCGTCACGGTCTGCCCGGTCCCCTGCGACGAGATTGCCGGGGAACTTGGCAACCTGCGGGCCGCCAACATGGTCATGCTGGGGGCGTATGCCGCCGTGACCGGGTTTATAACGCCTGAGGAGGCCGCGGCCTATGTGCGCCATCTTTTCGGCGGGCGCAAAAGCGGCCTCATCGAGCTCAATTTGAAGGCGCTGGAGCGGGGCGCGGCCTGCCGCACCGCGTAGACGGTGTAAACTTTTTATGGAGGTGCATAGCCCGTGTCAATTAAGAGACTGCAAGGAATTCCCGGCTTTTCCATCGACAAGGTGGCCAAGGCGGCCGGCAGCGACCCTGCGGTGCTGCGGCTCGAGAACCTCGACACAGACCTGCTGCCGCCAAGGGCAGCCATTGAGGCCACCAAGCTCGCCGTACATGACGACGACTGTAACAGCTACCTGCCCTTCACCGGGAATTACGACCTGTGCCGGGCCGTCTGCAGCCACGTCACGGCGCTGTGCGGCGTGACGTACGAATACGACAAAAACTGCATCATCACCTGCGGCGGGACCGAGAGCATGTTCGACACCCTGCTCGCCACCGTCGACCCCGGCGACGAGGTCATTCTCACCGACCCGACCTATGCCGGCATGATCTATCGGGTAAAACTTGTGGGCGCCGTGCCGAAGCTCGTACCTTTTGTCCGGACAGGCGGCGACTGGCGGCTCGACCTTGATGTTCTGAAGGAAACCGTATCGGATAAGACAAAGGCCGTCTTCATACTAAGCCCCTCCATGCCGTCGGGCGCTGTTTTAAACCGCGCCGAGTGGCAGGCGATCGCCGGTATCTGCACCTCCAAAGGCATATGGCTCATTTATAACGCGGCTTTCGAGCGCATCCTCTACGACGGCCGCGAGTACATTCACCCCGCCTCGCTGCCCGGCATGGATCGGCTCACCATCACCTGCGGGTCGGTTTCCAAGGAGTACCGTATGATCGGCTGGCGGGTGGGCTGGGTCGTGGGGCCTGCCGGGATCATGAACGACATCGCCCTCGTGGGCATTTACAACGTCGTCATGCCGACCGCCATCTCCTCGACGGCGGCCATCGCGGCCCTGACCGCTCCGGACGACGGGCTTGCGGACTGTGTCGCCGAGTGGCAGGCACGCAGGGACATCATCGTTGAAGAACTTGCGGGACTTCCGCTCCATAAGGCCGGAGGCGCTTGGTCAATGCTCATCGACACGAAGGCGCTCGGATACGACTGCTTTACGGCTTCCCGGCTGCTGCTCGAGCGGGCTAAGATCGCCGCGACGCCGATGGCCGACTGGGGGTCCTTCTACAAGGATTCCTTTGTCCGGCTGGTGTTCAGCAACGAGCCGGCGGCAAGGCTCAAGGGCATCGGCGACAAGGTCAAATACGCCTTTAAGCTGTAAAAAAGCGGGGCGGCTGTGAGACAGCCGCCCTGTTTCTTTATTGCTCCGTGATGTCGGCAAACTGCGCCGCAACAAAGGCCCGCAGCTCCTCCGGCGCCACAAAGACCGAGACGCCCTTGGCGCCGGCCGACACGGCAATCGTGTCAAACAAAATCGCCGTCTCGTCGATGAAGGTGGGGTAGAGCTTTTTCATGCCGACAGGGGAGACGGCCCCCCGCTCGTAGCCCGTGAGGTCCCGCAGCTCTTTGAGCGGCAACAGCGCCAGCTTCTTTTCGCCTGCCGCCTTTGCCGCCTTTTTTAAGTCGAGGGACGCCTCAACCGGAACCACAAAGACAAGAGCGCGGCCGCTCTCGCCTTTTGCGCAGAGCGTTTTAAAGGAGCGGCCCTCCTCAAGCCCTAAACTGTCGCGCACGGCCTCGCCTGAAAACTCCGCCTCGCCTAAGTCATAATACAAGGGCTCGCAGGCAATTCCGGCGGCTTCCAGCAGTCTGAGCACATTTGTTTTGACCATGCTATTTTTGAACCACCTCGATGAGCAGCTCGTCGAGCCGCGAGAATACGATGGTCGAGCCGGTCGGCCGCTTCACGGGGCCGTATACGATTTTCCCAATCAGGGGAAGCGCCGCCTCGAGGTCGTCGGTGTGGTAGGCGATGTGGGGCATCTTCTGCACGCTCGGGGGGAGCGGCGTGTCGGCCTCAAAGAACATGTACTCGATGTGCAAGGGGGAATCGCTCGGATCGGTCGACCACAGGCCCAGTCCCTCCCGGTAGGCCATTGCGTCAAACTTCTCCTTGACCGGCAATCCGATGTGGTGCAGGCTGAGCTGTTTCATAACGCGCCTCCTTATATTGGTTAAAATCGATGCCATAACATGATATGCATACCGTCACTCTACCGGCAATCCATGCTGCTTTAAGAAAGACAGCTTATCCCAATAGCCGCGCTGGAAGACGATTTTATCATTCACGACCTGAAAAAACCCGCATCCGCGAAGCCCCAGCGGGTCGCGCCATTCCATCATCGCCCACTGCCCATCCTCAAAGATATTCTCCACGATGCAAACCATCCTGGCTTTGGAAAATTCACTCTCAAAGGATTTTTTAATATTGTCACGGCCGCAAACCGGTTCATTTGCAACCTGATGGTTGACGGCGTTTTCGGCATAGAGCAACGACAGGGCTTCGGCGTCGGCCCGGTTAAAAGCGTCAATAAACAGCTGCAAGACTTCCTTTGGCCTCATTTTCACCACCCCACATTTATAAACAATCTATCATCATTGTACTACAAGTTCCGCAACTTTTAAAGCAAAC
>DATMXT010000136.1:0-2986 GCA_035561375.1 Terriglobales bacterium
TAAAATCAACATCGTCGACACGCCCGGACACGCCGACTTCGGCGGCGAAGTGGAGCGGTCGCTCAAGATGGTCAGCGGCGTGCTGCTGCTGGTGGACGCCTTTGAGGGCCCCATGCCCCAGACCCGCTTTGTGCTGCAAAAGGCGCTTGAGCTCGGGCACAAGGTCATTCTGGTCGTCAACAAAATCGACCGGCCGGACGCCCGGCCCGGCGAGGTGGAGGAGGAGGTTTTGGAGCTGCTGCTCGACCTCGACGCCACCGACGAGCAGCTGGACTCCCCCGTCGTCTACTGCTCCGGCCGCAACGGCACGGCGTCCTTGACCCCCTATGAGCCCGGGAACGACCTGAAGCCCCTGTTTGACAAGATTATCGAGCACATCGACCCGCCGGAGCTCCAGGAGGGGCCGCTGCAACTGCTGGTCTCCTCCATTGACTACAACGACTATGTCGGCCGCATTGCAATCGGCCGAATTGAGCGGGGCGAGGTCAAGGCCGGGCAGGAGGTCGCGGTCTGCGACTACCATGAGCCCGCCGTCTCCCGCAAGGCCAAAATCGTGACCCTCTACCAGTTTGAGGGGCTTGCCCGCAAACAGGTGGAGTCGGCCCTCTCGGGCGACATCGTGGCCTTTTCCGGCATTGACGACATCAACATCGGCAACACGGTCTGCGACCCCGTGGCCGCGGAGCCTCTGCCCTTTGTGAAAATCTCCGAGCCGACGGTTGAGATGCTCTTTTCGGTCAACAACAGCCCCTTTGCCGGGCGCGAGGGCAAATTCGTCACCTCCCGCCAGCTGCGCGACCGGCTCTACCGGGAGCTTCTGCGCGACGTGTCGCTGCACGTTGAAGACGGCGACACGGCCGAGAGCTTTCGGGTTTTGGGCCGCGGCGAGATGCACCTCTCCATTCTCATTGAGACCATGCGCCGCGAGGGCTACGAGCTGCAGGTCGGCCCGCCCCACGTGCTCTACAAGGAGGAGGCGGGGGAGCTGCTGGAGCCCATGGAGATGCTGACCGTCGATGTGCCCGAGAGCGTCATGGGCAGCGTGCTCGAGAAAATGGGCTCCCGCAAGGGCGAGATTCTCAAAATGTCGCCGGTCGGCAGCCGCATGCGCATTGAAATCAAGGTGCCCGAGCGCGGGCTTTTCGGCTACCGCAGCGAGTTTATGACCGACACCAAGGGCGAGGGCGTGCTCAACACGCTGTTTTACGGCTACGAGCCCTACAAGGGCAAAATCCCGATGCGCTCCACCGGCTCCCTCATCGCGTTTGAGGCCGGCGAGGCCGTCACTTACGGGCTTTACAACGCGCAGGAGCGCGGCGAGCTCTTCATCGGGCCCGGGACTCCGGTCTATGCCGGCATGGTGGTCGGCAGCTCCCCGAACGGCAAGGACATCGCGGTCAACGTCTGCAAGCGCAAGCATGTCACCAACATCCGCGCCTCCGGCAGCGACGAGGCGCTTCGGCTGACGCCGCCCCGGAGCTTGAGCCTCGAGGACTGCCTTGAATATCTGGCCGAGGACGAGATGCTCGAAGTGACCCCGAAGTCCCTGCGCATCCGCAAGCGCACGCTCGACCACGCCGAGCGCATGCGGGCCGAAAAGAAGGCCTCCGAGGCCGACTGAGAAGGGTAAATCGCCCAGCACATTTCACATTCACAATTTTTCCACATACGGGAGGTCATATCATGGCGGCAAACAGGCTTTGCAACGACGACGCCTATATCTGCGCGTGCGTCACCGACATCACCGGCATTGAAGAGGTCAAGGGCGGCTTTGCCGTGACCCTCTCGGACACCATTTTCCACCCCAAGGGCGGCGGACAGCCGGCCGACCGCGGCACCATTGCGGGCCTTCAAGTCCTCGACGTGCGGGAGGAGGGGGGCGAGGTCTACCACACACTGCCCGCCCGCCCCGAGGAGACGAAAGACGTCAAGTGCCGGCTTGACTGGGACTTCCGGTACGACCTCATGCAGCAGCACACGGGGCAGCACATCCTCTCGACCGTCATTGAAAACCTCTTCAACAATGACACGACCATTTTCCGCGGCGAGGAGGCCATCTGCCAGATTGACCTCGAAAAGCCCATCACGCCGGAGGAGGTCGTCCGGGCCGAAAACCTGACAAACGCCATCGTCAAAAAGAACCTCGCCGTGCGCTGCTTTGGCGTGACCCGCGAGGAGATTCCGGCCTACACTTCCCGCATGCGTCACCCCGTCTACGACCACGACGTCATCCGGCTTGTCGAAATCGAGGATTTCGACCTCATCGGCTGCGGCGGCAGCCATGTCAAATCGACCGGCGAGGTCGGGTTTGTCAAGGTGCTTTACGCCAAAAACGTCGCCGACCAGAAGGGCGCCAAAGGCGCTGCACGGCTCTATTTTCTCTGTGGGGACAGGGCTTTTGCCGACTACACCCGCCTGAACAGTGAGGCGGTGGAACTGGGCGGACTTCTGTCCTGCGACCGGGCGCTGGTCTTCCAGAAGACGGCCGAATTGAAAAGCGCCTACGACAGGCTGTCGGCAAAGGCCGCCGTCATGTCGGAGCGCCTGCTGGCGCTCGAGGCAAATGCGCTGCTTGCGACCGCCGAGGAGCATGGGGCCGTGAAGCTCGTGACCGCCTTTATGGAGGGCGTCGACGTCAAGAGCCTCAAGGCGACGGCCGAGGCCCTGACGGCCGAAAACCCGGTCATAGCCCTGCTTGCGGCCCGCGACGGGGAGACGCTGGCCTTTGTCTTTGCCCAGCAAAAAGGGCTTACGGAGCACAAGGTCAACCTCTGGCTTAAAGAGCTGCTCGATGAGCTTTCTGGCCGCGGCGGCGGCAATCAGGTCCTGGCGCAGGGCACGCTGCCCTATTCGGACGCGGCAAAGGCCGCCTTTGATAAAAAGGCGGCCGAAGTCGGAAAAATCCTCTGAATAAAAAGCCAAAAGGCCTGCCCCCCATAAAAACAGGGGACAGGCCTTTTTATATGTATTTTACCCTTGATTACAG
>DATMXT010000137.1:0-6899 GCA_035561375.1 Terriglobales bacterium
ATATAATACTCCTCGGAGTATATTCTTTTTGCTCGGGGTGATTTTTATGCCGACCGTCGCTTTCGACACGCTCGGGTGCAAGGTCAATCAATATGAAACCGAAGTCATGCGCGCCGGCTTTGAAGCGGCGGGCTATACGGCCGTCCCCTTCTCGCAGGCGGCCGACGTCTATATCGTCAACACCTGCTCGGTCACGGCAGCTTCCGACGCCAAGTCCCGGCAGGCGCTGCGCCGGGCCAGAAGGCTCAGCCCTACGGCCGTCATCGCGGCCGTAGGCTGCTATGCCCAGGTCGCGGCGGACGAGCTTTCGGCCTTGCCGGAGGTCGATTTAGTGCTCGGCAGCGTGGGCAAGACGGCGCTTCCCGCCGTCATTGAGGCCTACCGGAGGGACGGCACGCTACCGGCCGTCACGCCCCTCACGCTGCCTGTGCCCTTTGAGCCCATGGAGGCCGCCAGATATCTGCGCACCCGGGCGGTCATGAAAATTCAGGACGGGTGCAACAATTTCTGCGCTTACTGCATCATTCCCTACGCGAGAGGGCGTATTCGCTCCAAGCGCCCGGACGACGCCACTGCCGAGTTTTCCCGCCTGGTGGCGGAGGGTTACCGCGAAATTATTTTGACCGGCATTGAGATCGCCTCCTACGGCGGCGGCGAAGGCGAGGAGTTTGACCTCGAGGGGCTCCTGAGGCGCATGGCCAAGGTGCCGGGGGCGGACGGTGTGCGGGTGCGCCTTGGCTCGCTTGAGCCCCGCATCGTGACGCCATCCTTTGCGAAAACCCTGTCGGAGCTGCCCTTTATCTGCCCGCAGTTTCACCTCTCGCTTCAGGCCGGCTGCGACGCCACTCTGCGCCGAATGAACCGCCGGTACGACAAAGCGCGGTATCTCGAGTCGGCGGAGCTGCTGCGGGAGGCGATGCCCCAGACGGAGCTCACGACCGACGTCATCGTTGGCTTTCCCGGCGAGACCGAGGCCGATTTTCTCGAGAGCGTGGAGTTCGTGCGGACGGTCGGCTTTTTAAAAACCCACGTCTTCCCCTACTCCCGCCGCCCGGGAACACCCGCGGCCGACATGCCGGAGCAGACTGCGGTACCTGAGCGGGAGCGCCGGGCGGCAATCCTGTCGCAGGCGGCCGAGGAAGTGCGCAAAAAGCGGCTTGCGGCAGTGGTCGGACAGACAAAACAGGTGCTGCTCGAAGCGCGGCGGGGGGACGCCTGGCACGGCTACACCGCCTCGTATATGCCGGTCTACGCGAGGGGGCCCGGCGCACACAACACGTTTGCCGACGTCACGCTGACGGGCCTTGAAAAGGACGGCCTTGCCGGCGTCATCCGCTGACCGGACTTACCCCAACGGGAAACCCCCGGAGCCGAAATTCGGCTCCGGGGGTTCACTTTTCTTAGCGCATGTTCACTGGACGACCGTGACAATTCCCTGCTCGGAGACCGAGAGGTCCCCGCCGCCCGAGCGGCTGACCGTGGTGGGCGGCAAAATGAACTGCCCCGGCAGCACGGCGCGGGCCGTGTAGACGATGGGCGGCAGCGTGCCGGTATAGCCCTTGGGGTCGTTTATCCAGAGCGCAAACGTGAGCTTCTGGCCCTCGCGCCCCGTCAGATACCAGTTTACGGCCTGACCGCCGGTGTACTGCGTCTGCAATTTGACAAACCGGAGTCCCGCCGGCATGGTCTCGGTGATCTCGTAAATGCCGTCGAGCGGGACGCCCTTGGCCGCAACCTCAATCTGAACCACGGCAAGGCCGCCCTGCCCCACTTCGCCGCCATAGAGCGACCAGACGCTCTTGGTGACCTCAAAATCGCCCTCGGCCGTACCGGAGGGCCTGTCGGCATAGGTGGCCGACACCGAGACGCCCTGGGGCAGCGTGAAGGAGGCCGTGTCGAGCTGCCGCTTTGTGAGGCTGAGATACCCGACGCCGCGGTGCAGCGGCACTTCAACTTCGCCGCCGTCGACAGTTCCCTTCAGCGTCAGGTCGTCCCCCTTGGGCTGCGCCGTGCGGTTCAGGTAGGCCAGAAGCTCAAGGTCGCAAATGACGGTGGAGCCGGCGTTGTCGAGCAGGTAGCGGGCCATGCCGCGGGCGGCCGCGGGGTCGGCTCTGGCCGCCGTGACAAGGGCCAGCGCCGTCAGCTCGACATTGTCGTCCCGCGTCTCCTCATGGACGTAGACGTAGGCGCCCTCCGTTTTGAGTTTCGGGGCGACAAGTTCCTCATAGACGGCCTTTGCGCCGCCGTCGTCCCCGACGGCCGAGAGCGCCGCCATCAGCGTATACCGCTCTTTGAGGTCGAGCCCGTCGGGCGCCGCGAGCAGCCGCTTGACGTCATAGAGCACCGGCTCTTTGAGGGCCGCAAGCCCGAGGTAGGCCGCGGCGACGTCGCCGGGCGCGGAATCCACATAGTCGATGATGTTGTAGAAGTAGGAGGCCGTGATGGTGCGGTTCAAAAGCTGCGGCGCCGCAAGCGCCACTTTGGCCGTCGTCTCGGCCGAAGCCTCCGAGTAGCGCAGCAGGGAGACCCCGCCCCCGCTTGCCGGCAGCTCGGGTGCCTCTGCCTCAGTGTAGCGCTCCGGCATGAGCTTTGCCAGCATGTTCGAGGCTGCCCAGGCGGCCACCTGCCTGTCGGTCCTGCCGCTTGACCCCGCGGAGAGCTTTGCCAGGGCGGCATAGTAGACGGCGCTCTCATCCTGCGTGAAAGTCAGCAGCACCGGCGAGCGCAGCGGCACAATAGAAGAGAGGGCGGAAACAATAACCTGCTTTGTCACCGTCACCTCAGTGACGTCCTCGACCACTTCAAACGTGATTTTGAGGGCGTCGGAGAGCTCGCCGCACTTTGCCGACACGGCGAGGGTATAGCTGCCAGCCTTTAAGGCTTTCCCAAAGCTCATATAGGCGTACCCGTACCCGCCGGCCGAGGCCGTGCGGGTCTCGGAGACCCCCTCTCCCGTGAGCTCGGCGGCAAAGGAGCAGGTGTCGGCAGTCGTCACGCCCGCGCCAAAGCCCCGCAGCGCGACCGACAGCTCATCGCCCACCATGTACCGGTCGGTGTAGAGCACGCTTGCAAAGAAGGGCAGTGTGGCCTTGACCGGCAGCCTTGCGGTACCGGCCTTGAGCCCTTCGGCCACGGCCGCCGCCGTGATTCGCCACTCGGTGACGCTGTCGGCGAGTTTGAAAGTGACCGAGGCCTTGCCGTTTTTATCGGTTTTGACCGTCTCAAAGGCCGGGTTGTCGCGGAAATCGCTCCGGTATCCGTCGCCGCCGCCCTCGCCGCCCTCGCCGCCCTCCATGGAGCCGTCGAAATTGTGCTCAACATAGGAGACGTGCCGCGTGACGGAGGGCCAAAAGACGGCGGCGTAAATCTCCTCAAGCGGCTCGGCGGGGTTGTCGGAGATGGCGAGTGCCGACTCGTCGACGACCGAGAGCAGCACTTCGGCCTCGGTCGGTTTGCCCTCGGCGTCGGTCACCTCCACACCCAAGGCGACCTCCTCGCCCGGCGCGTAAGCCGCTTTGTCCGGCGTCAGCTTGACGTTCAGCTTTGAGGCCTCCGTGTCGTAGCGCAGGGTCAGGGAGCCCGCGTCATAGATGTTCTTGCCGTCAAAGTAGGCGGCGCAGACCAAGATGTTTGGGGTGTCGCTCTGGTTAAACGTGAGCTCGGCCTCGTTTTTCTGTCCGGCGACCGTTTTGATGAGGCCCTCCCGGAAGACGAAGAGCATGGTGCGGCCCTGTTCAAAATCCTCAATGGAGACTCCGTTGCCGTAGCCCGAGATATTCAGCTTTGCGGTCTCCCCGACCGCGAGCTCATAGTCTTTGGCGCCAATGTAATACTGGGTTTTTCCGCCGAAAGTCCGCCAGAAGCGGTTTTCGCCGAGCTGCTCCTCTTCGTCCTGCGACGTCCTGCCGGCGGTGTCGGTGACCGAGGCCACGACGCTGTAAATTTTGTCCTCAGTCGGCTGATAGGCCGAGGCGTCAAAACTGCCGGTGCCGCCAACCAGCGGCACCTCGAGGGTCTGCGCCAGCACTCTGTCCTGCGTGTAGCCGTAGGTGTAGCGGGTGACTTTCTCAATTGGGTCGTAGACCGAGGAGTCGACATATTTCGTGTAAGTGGTCTCGTAAATTTTGACGGTCGCAGTCACGTCTATGGGGACACCCCGAATGAGGTCGGTGTCATAGAGGTCCTCCCCCTTCGCCACCTTTGAGGTGTCGATGCGGTGGGCCGAGAGCTTGACGGTCTCCCCCTCCACATCGGTCTCGACCATGACGTCCCGGGGCAGGTAGTAGGTGTAGCCGTAATCCCAGAGCTGCTCGTCCTCGGGCTCGGCCGTCGTGATGCTGATGCTGATATAGATGGGGCGCCAGGTGCTCTGGTCGTCGACCAGCGTAAAGCTGTGGCGGGCAAAGCCGTCCGCGCCCGTCGTGACGTCCTCCGAAACGCTGTCCCAGCTTGCGGTCGAGGTCCTGTGCCCAATGCGCAGAATGTAGTCCTTGACCGGCGTGCCGTCGTAAAACTCCATGCCTACGCTTGTGTCAATCACCTCGCCCGGCCGGTAAAACAGCTTGTCGTGGGTCACGTCCATCCGGTAAATGGGCTTTGTGTATTCATATATGTTTATGTACTCGCTGCGGATCTCCTCATCGTCGTCACAGAGAACCAGGCGGTAATAGGAACTCCCGAGGTTTTCAATCGGCAGAGTTGCCGTAAAGCAGCCAAACTCGTCGACCGTCACCTGCACTGCCGCGATGGGCGGGTTTGCGGCTTTGCCGTTTACCTGCGAAATGCTCCAGCCGTACGGATTTTCGAGCTTGAGGGTATAGGTGGATTTCAGCAGCTCCCCCTTGCGGGCGGCAATGAAGCCCCAGACGCTTATCGTGTCCTCCGGCAGATAGGTGCTGCGGTCGGTGTACATCGTGCTGATGTACCGCTGGTAAGCCGGCAGCAGGTCGGCCTCCTCATAGGCGGCCAGGTCAAACAGGTAGGGCGTGGCGCCGAACTCCACCGTCAGCAGCGTGAATTCGCCCTGCTTCGCGTCGGGGTTTTTGAAGCCGACGACGCCGGCCCCGTCGGTGACCCCCACCGAATAGCCATTTTTGAGCACTTTGACGCCGGCCGCGGGCCCGCCGCCAAGCGAGTCGTTGACCCACAGCGACATGCCGCCCTCATAGGAGAGGGCGTAGACGGCGGCGTCCGAGACCTGAATGAGCTTCTGCCAGCTGTGCGCCTGACCGACCGAGTCGGTGCAGGTGATGTCGAAGGCGTACCAGCCGGCCGGCAGCGGCTCCGGCATGACAAGGAAGACCGGCCGCCAGGGGGAGGCGAAGTCGGCCGACACAAGGGTGGTCGTCAGTTCGGCGTAGGGGGTCGAGAGACCGGCGTCGGCGGCAAAGCCGCCGTCGTAGTTGAAGTCCTCATAGATGTACTTGTGGTAGGCCTCGAGCGCCGAGGCATAGGCCCCGCTGTCCGCAAAGCGGCGTACCGAAACCGTAAACTCCCGGTCCTTGAAGTATTTGACCATGGAGTTCCAATTGCGGTCGTAGCCGGCGTAAAACTCGATGACCGGCGCGCGGTCTGTCGCAAAGCTCTCGACCTGAGAGCCGGACAGGTCGAGCCGCGGCGCATCCGAGCTCTTGGCGGTGCGGAAAGTGGCTGTGGTACCGACGCCCAGCGCCTCTCCCGCCGCCGTCGCCAGCTCGGGCGAGACCGTCACGGTGTAGAGGGTGTCGGGGGCCATCGGCGCGTCCGGCACAAAGGCCCAGACATTGCGGTGGAGCTCAAACCGGCCGGCAAGCGCCGGGGTGATCGCAATGTGCTTTTCAATTTCGGCGACGTCGGCATTTGAAAATACAAACTCGATGCCGCTTTCGGGCGGCACGTTTTTCGCTTTGTCGGTCGGGCTTACGCTGAGCAGCCGAAACGTGTTTTTTGTCTGAAAAGCCCAGCTGCGGCTCTCGCCATCCGACGCGACGACGAAGTTATAAACGGTCCCGGCCGAGAGATACTGTTTGGGAGCGAGGTGAAAGACGCCCGACTCCTCCTTGACGTCGAACTCGCAGGCCGGCTCGACTTCGACAAGCGCCCTGACCTCGTCGACCGTGAGCGGCTGCTCCGAAGTCAGCACGAACGCCGACTGCGCGTCAACCCCGTCGCCGTCCGCTTTTTCGGCTTCAATCGCAATGCCGTTCAAATTATAGATTTTCTCCGGCTCCGGGCCTTTTTCTCTGCCGCTCAGCATGAAAAAGAGGGCCGCGCAGGCCGCAAGCACCGCCAGCGGGGCGGCAATCGAGAGCTTGCGCTTCGGTTTTTCGGGTTTCGGCGGGTCCAGCTCCCCTCGCGGGTCAAAGTCCGCGAGCGGTCCCTCCAGCGCCTCCTCAGGCGGCAGTTCATCGTCCAAAGGCTCCGGCGGCAATCCGGTCAGGTCAAGCTCTTCCAAGGGGTCCATCGAACTATGCTCCATAACAATCTCCTATCCATGCGCGGCAGGCATCCGCCCGCGGCGCTGTCGTTTGGGAATAAAGGTTATTTATCACATTGGATTAGTCGCATTTTGGACACAATTGTTTCTTTTTTCCTTTCTGTAATTGTATCACGTCCGTTAAAATATGTAAATCGCACTCGACGGACGGCAAAGTTATGTGTTATAATGGTTCAACTCTTTCGATTTTTGTGTATTGGGAGGTAATCCTTTTATGAAATGGAATCTTGTTTCCGACAGCTCATGCGATTTGGCGCCTGAGGAATTCACCGGAGAGAACTTCACATTTTCCACCGCTCCCCTGACCGTGACGGCCGGAGGAAAAGATTTTGTCGACCTGCCGGGCACCGACGTCGACGCGATGCTGGCAGCCCACAGCGCCTCCAAGCTCCCCTCCTCCTCGACCTGCCCCTCCCCCGAGATG
>DATMXT010000138.1:0-2581 GCA_035561375.1 Terriglobales bacterium
CTCTTTTGGCGGAAAACCCGCAGGTTTTTCGACACTCCGCAGTACCCCCGGACCGCGGTCCGGGGGCGCTTTTTCATTTTTTGAGCATTCGAAAAGCAAACCAGATGAGGGCCGCGCCGACCGCCGCGTTTAAGGCGTCCATCGCCTCTTTGGGCAGAAAGTCGGTGACAAACCCGGCCGCGGCGCAGACCGCGGTCATAAAGGCCAGCGTCGACAAGACGCACCCCGCCCCGAACAGCACAAGCTCTTTGCGGCTCAGATTGTGCTGGGCCGCCTGTGAGGAGAAGACGCCGCCCCAAAACACGATGGTCATGGGGTTGGAGGCGGTCAGCAGCAGCCCCTGCATGAAGACGCTCTTTGCCGTCACGCCCGAAAAAAGCGAAATACCGGGCAGCAGCGCGTAGCCGAAAGCGCCGGCCATCGTGCTCACCCCGAACAGCAGCAAGACGGCAAAACCAAACCGGCACACGCCCCGCTTCACCGACTCCCTTCCGAGAAAGGCCGATATCCCAAGCCCCGCCAGCGCGATGTACAGGGCGTCGACCGCAGCAATGGCGAGCACCAGTGAAAACCCCATCCAAAAGCCGTATGTCCCGGCCGTCTTAAAGACCATCAGACACATCGGCCCCACGGCAAGCTGCAAAAGCATGCCGAACTTAAATCCCCTGTATATCATGGATTCCCCTACTTCAGTCTTGATATTGAGATGATGGGCAAAATCCGGCTCACCCCCGGCATCCTGCGCAGCCCGCAGGATAAAAACTCCTCGAGCTCGCCCGTCGTCCCCGCAAACACCCGAAGAAGATAGTCGTATTCCCCGGCGAGGTGGTGGCACTCCGCCACCATCCCGTGCGAGACGGCGGCCTGCCGGAACGGCTCTACCTGCCGGGCGCCGTCAAGGCAGACCAGCACAAAGGCCTCAACGCCGTACCCGAGGGCTTCCGGCGTGACGTCGGCGTGGTAACCGCGAATGACCCCCGCCGCCTCCAGCGCGCGGATGCGGGCAGCTGTCGCCGAGGCCGACAGGCAGACCTCACGGGCCGCCTGCGCCGCCGTGGACCTGCCGTTTTTGTGCAGCAGCGTCAAAATGTCCCGGTCGATGTCGTCCACCCAAATCACCTCTGAAGACAATTATTGCACGGCAGCGCCTGCCGTGCAATAATTTCTGAAAATTCAGCCGTTCGTTTCGTTTTGACGTGTTTCCCCTTCATATTTTAGGCACTGGACAATGGGAATGAATCCCTCAGCCCTGATGTATATCATTTTAGCGTGTGATGTCCGCCTCACATCCCCGTCAACCCCCGCTGTCCACGACGTTTTTGAGCTTGACGAGAATTTTCTTTTCCAGCCGCGAGATGTAGGACTGCGAGATTCCGAGCAGGTCCGCCACGTCTTTTTGGGTGCGCTCAGGCCCCCGCATGCCAAAGCGGTACTCCATGATGAGCCGCTCCCGCTCCCCTAAGGCGGCGACGGCCGCCAGCAGCGCCTCCCGCTCCTCGCGGGCCTCGAGCTCCTGCGAAGTGCAGTCGGGGTCGGTGCCGAGGATGTCCGAGAGCAGCAGCTCGTTGCCGTCCCAGTCGACGTTCAAGGGCTCGTCAATCGAGACGTCAAAGCGCGTGTACTGGTTTTTCCGGATGTACATGAGAATCTCATTTTCTATGCAGCGGGATGCATAGGTCGCAAGTTTTATGCCCCGCTCCGGCTTGAAAGTGTTGATGGCCTTGATCAGCCCAATCGTCCCAATCGACACGAGGTCCTCAATGCCGATGCCGGTCGACTCGTATTTTCTTGCAATGTATACAACGAGCCGCAGGTTGCGCTCAATGAGTTTATTGCGCACCGACCGCCCGCTCCCATCCAGATTTGAGAGCAGCTCCGCCTCCTCTTCCCTTGTCAGCGGCGGGGGGAGGGTGTCCGGCCCGTTGATGTAGTGGGCGCCGGGAAGTCCGAGGCCAAGCAGCCGCCGGATTCTCAGCACGGCTAAAAACAGGGTTCTTTTCAGTGCGGTTTTAAATTTTACGGCACGTCTCATGAAACAGTTCCCCCTCCTCCACCCCGGCCATGATGGCGTGGCCGAGTATGATTTGATAGCTCCCGTCAGGCGAGAGCGGTTGCTCCGAAAGGGCGGCGTACAGCCCCCGGTGGACAATGCGCCTGCCCTTCAGCGTCACGGCCGCGTCGCAGCGCACGGCCGGCAAAAAACCGGGCCCCGCCACCGTGGAAAACGGGACCATGCGCACGCCCCCCTCCCCGCCCGGAGGCGGTATCGGATAGAGCGGGGCGACAAGGCTTCGCTGCACAATGACGGCCTGCCTCCCCGAAATGGGCTCGCACAGCGACGCCCCCGTGTCGATAAGTCCGCGGCCGGTGAATCTGCGCCCCTCAATGAGGAGCTCGACTTCCGCCACCTGCCGCGTGATGCCGTCCCCGGTCGAAAAAATGCGGTAGGCTCCAAGGACGACGGCCGCCGCCGGCAAGAGTGCTGCGGCGAAAGCCGCGGGCCGTATGTTGACATAGGCCGTCCCGCCGTACATCGCAAAGTCAGCCCCGTCTCCAAACAGATAGTAGAGTGCAAATATTC
>DATMXT010000139.1:0-2095 GCA_035561375.1 Terriglobales bacterium
ATATTAACCTCAGCAGTAAGGGCCGCCGGAAGACTCCGGCGACCCTGCCTGTTTTGACATAGAAAAAGGCCCCAAAGCAGCAATGCTTTGAGGCCTTGAGAGCTGTATTCTTAGAAAATTGGAAATAATTGTCATTCCCACTCGATGGTTGCCGGGGGTTTTGAGGTGACGTCGTAGACGACGCGGTTGATGTGTTTGACCTCGTTGACAATGCGGTTTGAGACCTTCTCAATGAGCTCAAGCGGGAGCCGCGCCCAGTCGGCCGACATGAAGTCGGTCGTCGTGACGGCGCGAAGCGCCGCGGTGTAGTCGTAGGAGCGTTCGTCCCCGAGGACGCCGACCGAGCGGATGCCGGTCATGACGACGAAATACTGCTGGATTTGCCGGTGGAGCCCGAAGTTCGCGACCTCCTCGCGGAAAATGGCGTCGGCCTCGCGCAGAATGTCGAGCTTCGCCTTGTCCACGTCGCCGATGACCCGTATGCCAAGGCCGGGGCCCGGGAAGGGCTGCCGCCAGACGAGGTGCTCGGGCATTCCGAGGATCTCGCCGAGTTTTCGCACTTCATCTTTAAAGAGCATGCGCAGGGGCTCAATGATGTCCTTGAAGTCGATGACGGCGGGCAGGCCCGCGACGTTGTGGTGGCTCTTGATTTTGTCGGCAATGCCAAGGCCCGACTCAATGACGTCGGGGTAGATGGTGCCCTGCACGAGGTAGTCGTAGTGTCCGAGCTTTTTGCCCTCGTCCTCAAAGACCCGGATGAACTCCTCGCCGATAATTTTGCGCTTGGCCTCGGGGTCGGTGACGCCGGCAAGCTTTGAGAGGAACCGCTCTTCGGCGTCTATTCGAATGAAGTTGATGTCGTACTGCTCCCTGAAAGCCTTTTCGACCTCCTCGCCCTCGTTTTTGCGCATGAGGCCGGTGTCGACAAACATGCAGGTCAGCTGCTTGCCGACCGCTTTACTCACGAGGACGGCCGAGACGGCCGAATCCACGCCGCCCGAGAGGGCGCAGAGCACTTTGCTGTCCCCCACCTGGGCTTTGATTTTTGCGACAAATTCGTCGACATAGCCCGCCATCTGCCAGTCCGCGGTGCACTTGCAGACGTCGAAGACAAAGCCGCGCAGCACAGACAGGCCGTACTCGGTGTGGGTCACTTCGGGGTGGAACTGGAGGCCGTAAATTTGCTTTTCGCAGTTCATGAAGGCGGTGTTGACGCAGGTGTTGGTCTGGCCGACGTTGACAAAACCCTGCGGCAGCTTGTCCACGAGGTCGGTGTGGCTCATCCACACGACGCTGTTTTTGGGGACGCCCTCAAAGAGCGGGCACTCGGACTTGAGCTCGAGCTCCTTGCGGCCGTATTCCCGCACCTTGGGCTTTGCCACGCTGCCGCCGAGCTCTTTGCCGATGAGCTGCGCGCCGTAGCAAATTCCGAGAATCGGGATGCCCATGTCAAAAATGGCCTTGTCGCAGCGAGGCGAGCCCTCGGCCAGAACGCTTGCGGGCCCGCCGGTAAAAATGATGCCGGCCGGGTCCAGCTTCTTTATCTCCTCCGGTGTAATGGTGCAGGGGTAGACTTCGCTGTAGACGCCAAAGTCGCGTACGCGGCGCGCAATCAGCTGGTTGTATTGCCCTCCGAAGTCCATTACAAGGATGAGCTGATGCTTCATGTTAAGCCTCCAGTCAAAATTCTATATGTGGAAATATAGCTCTATTTTTGCATATTTTTTTCCAAAAATCAATGTGCTAAAATATACAAATTTGACATGGGCATTCCGATTCTCGGAATTTGCTACGGCGCGCAGCTCATCGGCAAAGAGCTGGGCGGCAGCGTGGCAAAGCCCAAGGTGCGGGAGTACGGCCGCAAGGAGCTCGAACTGAAATCCGAGTGCCCGCTCTTTGCCGACGTCCCCAAAAACAGCGTCGTGTGGATGAGCCACACCGACCTTGTGGACAGGCTTCCCGCGGGTTTTGTCAACATCGGCCAGACCAACACCTGTGAAAACACCGCGTTCATGAACCCGGATAAGCTCATTTTCGGCCTCCAGTTCCACCCCGAAGTGACCCACACCGAGTACGGCCTTCCGGTGTTGCGCGG
>DATMXT010000140.1:0-2739 GCA_035561375.1 Terriglobales bacterium
GAAAATGTGGGAGAGCGCCTGACGGCGCAGCACGATAGTGTCCTCCGGGAGGTTGTCCGCGTCAAACCACCGGAGGTCGGAACACTTGTCCGGCTCTGCGATGCGGGGGGGCCCGGTGTATAATTTTACGAAAAAATACAAGTCGTAATATGTCCGGGCCCCGTGCAGGCCAAGCCGGTGGCAAAGGTGTGCAAAGACGACGCCGTCGGGGTCGACTTTGATACCAAGCTCCTCGCCGCACTCCCGCCGGACGGCTGCCAAGGCCGTCTCCCCCTCGTCCACATGGCCGCTTCCGGCCAAATCCCACAGCCCGTCCATATAGCCGGTGTTTTGCCGGCGGGCCAGCAGCACTTCAGTTTTGCCGCCCTCCTCCCGCAGGAGGACGGGGAAGACCGCCGACAGCGTGCGGTACCGCTCCCCGCTCAAAGGCTTGCGATGACGGCCGCCGTCAGCATGGTGCGCTCGGGCAGCGAGGAGAGGCGCATGCTCTCGTCGACGGCGTGCATCTTGTAGACATAGGGGCCAAAGCCGTCGAGGGTCGGCGCGCCGTGGTGGGACAGGAAGTTGCCGTCGGAGGCGGCGGGCGTCGACTGCTCCGGAAGCACAAAGCCAAACCCCGCGCCGATGTCCCTGATTTTCTCATAGAGGGCGACATTTGCCGGCGTGCGCTCCAGCACCGGGAAGGAGGTGATCACGGTCACTTTGGTCGTGACGCCCTCAATGTGGCCCTCGCCCTCCAGCGCCTTGAAGCGGGCCTCCATCTCGGCCATCTCGGCCTCGCTCGAGGGCTTGAGCGACACGTTGCAGGCGGCGTAGTCGGCCACGGTGCCGACACCGTTTTTGCCGCCCTCAAGGTTGGCGATGTTGTAGAAAACCTTTTTCTCCCAGTCGTTCATGGCCTCGATTTTTATCATTTTGTGCGCGAGCTCCAACACAGCCGAAGCGCCCTCCTCGTAGGCCAGGGCCGAGTGGGCCGCCTTTCCGAAGCACTCGATGCGGGCCTTCATGCTGCCCTTGCGGAAGGTGATGAGCCCGTTTTCCTTGCGCCCCGCCTCACAGACAAAGGCGGCCGTCGCCCCCTTGGCCTCCCGCTCGTAGAGCTTGCGGCCGGAGGGGGAGCCGATCTCCTCGTCGCAGTTGTAAATGAGTACAATCTCGAGGTCCGGCAGCATTCCGGCCTCTTTCGCGATGCGGAAAGCCGTCGACGACATGACAACGCCGCCCTTGCAGTCGACGGCGCCAAGGCCGTAGCAGGTGTCCCCGTCAATGCGGAAGGGGTGGGCCGCGGCGTCGCCCGGCTTGAAGACGGTGTCGAGGTGGGCGCACATCACGAGCTTGCCCTTGGGGTTTTCCGGGAGGTACCGGGCCACGACGTGTTTGCCGAGGTCCGGGGCCTCGACGACCTCGATGTCAAGCCCGCCGATCTCATGCAAGTATTCCAGCACGATTTCCACGATTTCAGCGTTGCCCTCGACGTTGCCGGTGCCGCAGTCAATGGCGCACATGCGGCGCAGCAGCTCGACCTGCTTGTCAAAATACGCGGCCGCCCCGTTTTTGGCGGCCTCAAGGATTTGCCCGCGGCTCATGGTTGTCATGTTTCATCCTCCCGCTAAATTGATGATTTCAAGGTGGTTTTTCTTCGCGTAATCCACGGTGTAGGCGGTGCCGCCCGGCTTGCCGGTGAAGTAACAGACCAGCACGCTGCTCACCTCCACGAGACGGCGGTTGCGCAGGTGGTAGCACCCGGCCGAGTAGCTGTCGGCCGTGTAAATGACCTCGTGCGCGCGGCCGAGCACCTCGTCGTAAAAGCCGACGTCGTCCGGCTGCCACCGGCTCGTCTGCTCGCGGCAGGGCAAAATGAGGGTGAGCGATGTCCCGGGGGTCTCCAGCACGACAAGGGCGGCCAGCATGTCAAAGCCCTGCGCGCCGCCGGCGCAAAAGCGGGTGATTCCCCGTGCCGCAAGGCCCTCCACCGTGCGCCTGATGGAGGCGGCCAAAGGCGCCGCATCGTCGGCGGCAACGGTGCGGTGGCCTGAAAAACAGGCGGTGTGTGCCCGCCCGCCGGTTGGCTTCGACGCCTGCCCGTCCCCATCCGGGTACATGCACACCGGCGGGGCCGGTCTCACAAAACTCATCATAAAACAGTTCACCCGCTCCCCATTATACAGGCTTTTTTTGCCGGATACAAGGCGCAGCTTGCAATATGGGGCGGCATCTCATATAATGAGGGTGGACAACTTTGCGGGAGGCGAGGACATGGTCATCGTCAATATGGAGCGCCACGCGGCCAGGGAGATCACATTCAAAACGTCTATCGACCCAGGTGTTACCCTGTCGCTGCGCGACAGCTTTTCCTTCAACGTCGAGTATTACGACAACAACTCGAAGGGCATCGCCAAATACGTGCACCACAGGCAGGAGAACTCGCCCGACCCGCGGTTTGAGCTCTCGGTCACGATGCTCGGGTACTTCACCTGCGGCGGCGTGCGCACTGAGGAGGACAAAAAGCACGCCCATTTGCAGGCTTACGGCCAGCTTTTCCCCTATATGCGCTCGCTTGTCGCGGCGCTGACGGCGGCAAGCGGCATGCCCTCGATGATCATCCCCAAAAACGCGATGGACTGGGACTCCATCGTCATTGACGGCAGAGAGGGGAAAAAATAGGTTACTCAAAAATCGGCCCGGGGCATATGCCCCGGGCCGATTTTTGAGTAACCTATTTTTTCCCCTCTCTGCCGT
>DATMXT010000141.1:0-2077 GCA_035561375.1 Terriglobales bacterium
CCTTAAGGCACCGCTCACTTGGCGGAAAACCCGCAGGTTTTTCGCCATTTAAAGGCCGCCTGAAAACAGGCGGCCTTTTGCGTTTTATCGGTGTTTTACTGGCTGATTCGAATGGCGGGCGGTACGACTGCCGCCGCGATATAGGGCTCCGCGTGGGTTTTTAAAACTTTGGCGCGCAGCGCAATCTCAATGACCTCGTCGGCATTTTTCACGTAGATGAAGCTCAGGGCCTTTGCCACCTCGGCGTCGATTTCCTCGATGTCGGGCTTGTTTTCAGCTGGCAGGATGACGGTCGTCAGCCCCTCGCGGTAGGCGGCCATGGTCTTCTCCTTGAGGCCGCCAATCGGCAGAACCCGGCCGCGCAGCGTGACTTCGCCGGTCATGGCGATGTCGCCCCGCACGGGGCTTCCGGTCAGCGCCGAGACCAAGGCCGTCGTGATGGCGATGCCGGCCGAGGGCCCGTCCTTGGGCACGGCCCCCTCCGGGAAGTGGATGTGGATGTCGCAGTTTTTGTGGAAATCCCCGTCGACGCCAAGCTCGCAGGCGCGGCTGCGCACATAGGTGATGGCGGCGTTGCAGGACTCCTTCATGATATCGCCCAAGGAGCCCGTCAGCTGCACTTTTCCGGTGCCTTCGACGACCGAGACCTCAATTTGGAGAATCTCTCCGCCCACTGAAGTCCAGGCGAGGCCGTTGCAGAGCCCGACTTCGTCGGTGTGGGCGACGTCTTCGCGCTTAAAGCGCGGCGGCCCCAGCAGCGCGTCGAGGTTTTCAGGTGTAATGGTGAATCCCTTTCCACCTCCGGAGACCTTGGCCGTGGCGGCTTTGCGGCAGCAGGCGGCGATTTCGCGCTCGAGCGTACGCACGCCGGACTCCCTTGTGTAGCTGTCGATGATGGCGGCAAGCCCCTCGGGCGTAAACCGGATATCCCGCTTTGTCAGCCCGTTTTTCTTAATCTGGCGGGGTACGAGGAAGTCCTGCGCGATATGCAGCTTCTCGCTGTTGGTGTAGCTGGTCAGCTCAATGATCTCCATCCGGTCGCGCAGCGGCAAGGGAATGGTGTCCATGTTGTTGGCCGTCGTGATGAACATGACGTCGCGCAGGTCAAACGGGAGCTCAATGTAGTGGTCGCGGAAAGTCTTGTTTTGCTCAGTGTCCAGCACTTCGAGCATGGCGGCCGCCGGGTCCCCCCGCACATCGGAAGAGAGCTTGTCGATCTCGTCGAGCAGGATGAGGGGGTTCGAGCTGCCGGCCTGCCGGATGGCCGCGATGATGCGCCCCGGCATGGCGCCGATATAGGTCTTTCTGTGGCCGCGGATTTCAGCCTCGTCCCGAATGCCGCCAAGCGAGATGCGGGCGAATTTTCGCCCCATGGCCCCCGCAATGGAGGTGGCGATGGAGGTTTTGCCGACGCCGGGAGGGCCGACGAGACACAGCACCTGGCTGTTTTTGCCGTCGGTCAGCTTGCGCACTGCAATGTACTCCAAAATGCGCTCCTTGACCTTCACAAGCCCGTAGTGGTCCTTGTCAAGCCGGGCTCTCACGCGGGCGATGTCGAGCTTGTCCTTGGTCTTGATGTTCCACGGCAGGTCAAGGCAGGCGTCGAGATAGCTGCGGATGACCGTGGCCTCAGTCGCCGAGGAGCCCATTTTGGCAAGCCTTGAGACCTCTTTCATAAGGGGCTCTTCGACCTCTTTGGGCAGCGCGAGGCCGGCAATTTTCGTGCGGTAGCTCTGCACCTCGTCGGTGAGGCTGTCGCCCTCCCCCAGCTCCTCGGCAATGACCTTCATCTGCTCGCGCAGATAGTACTCCCGCTGATTCTGGTCGAGCTGGCCTTTGACCTGCTCATGAATGCTGTTTTCGATTTTGAGAATTTCGACCTCGTTGTAGAGCACCGCGACCAGCGTCTTGGCGCGGTCGATGGGGTCGTGGGCCTCAAGCACCCGCTGTTTGAGCTCGTGGTTCAAATTGAGGTTGGCGATGATGAAGTCGGCGAGCTCGCCCGGCTCCTCGGCCGTGATGACGGCCATCATGGTGTCGGGGGAGACTTTCGGGGCATAGCTTATGTATTCCTCAA
>DATMXT010000142.1:0-7919 GCA_035561375.1 Terriglobales bacterium
GTACAAAAAAGTACAAAAAATACGTCATTTTGCCGAAATTTGCCTTTTGCGCCGCGGGGCTATACGGTCTGGAGCATGCCGAACATGGGCAGCATCATGGCGATGACGATGAACCCCACGATGAGGGCCATGACGACGATCATCAGCGGCTCCATGAGGGAGAGCATGCGCGAAACCTCGATGTCCACCTCCTCGTCGTAGATGCCGGCCGTTTTGTCGAGCACCTCTTCGAGGGTGCCGGACTCTTCCCCGATTTCAATCATGCTGGGCACCATGGGCGGGAAAAAGCCGAGCTTGCGGATGGGCGCCGACAGGGGCGCGCCTTTGCGCACGCTCTCGCGGGCGTCTAAGATGCCCTTTGCCACGGCGGCGTTGCCAACTGCCCCCGCAGTGTCTTCCATGGCCTTTAAGAGCGGAATTCCGCTTGCCAGCATCGTGGACATGGTCCGGGCAAAGCGGGCGCTGGCCGTCTTTTGCACCAGTCCCTTGACGACGGGCAGGCGCAGCTTCAACCGGTCGAGCGCCATGCGCCCGCCGTCGGTGCCGGCGTAGCGCCGAAAGATGTAGACAGCAAGGCCGACAAAGAGGGCAAAGAGATACCAACGGGTGCGCAGCGCTTCGCTGATGGCTAAGAGCGCCATGGTGGGGCCGGGCAGGGCGATGTCGCTGCCCTGAAACATGCCGACGAAGGTGGGCATGACGCTGGTGAGCAGGAAAATGACCACGCACACGCAGACAACGGCCAGTACGGAAGGGTAGACCATGGCGCTTTTCACGCGGGCGTTGATCTTGTTCTCCTTTTCGTAGTGTACCGCGACCCTTGACATGACGAGGTCGAGGCTGCCGCTCGTTTCGCCCGCCTCCACCATCTGAATCATGAGATTGGGGAAGATGTCGCCGCGCTTTCTGAGCGATTCGGACAGCATGAGCCCCTTCTGCACGTCCTCGTAGAGCTCGGCGGCGGCGTCGCGCAGGCGCTTGTGCTGGGTCTGCTGCCGCAGGATGTCGAGGCACCCCACGATGGTGACGCCGGCGCCCAGCATGACGGCGAACTGCCGGCAGAACACCGCGAGCCGCTTAACCCCCACCCTGCCGCCGAAGATGGGCAGGGTGCCCAGGTCCTTTCCGGTGACGACCTCAGTGATGTCGAGCGGGAAATAGTGGCGCTGGCGGAGTCTCGCCAGCAGCTCGGAATAGGAGGCAGCCGATTCGCTGCCCTCCTTCACGGCGCCCTGCGCCGTCATGGCTTTAAAATGGAACATCGGCATGGGTCTCACCTCACGAAATCAAGGGGAGGCGCAAAACGCCTCGCGGAGTGCCCGCTCCACAAAAAGGGCGGTACGCGGCGCCTTTTGCGAAAGAGCAGGCCTTGCTTTTTCAAAGGCGGCAGGTATGTCAAATCTGGCTTTTGACGTAGTTGTAGTCGTAGCTGTAGGTCAAAACCGATTCTCTCGAAATCTGGTTCTTATGGTAGAGCTCCAGCAGCGCGTTGTCCATGGTCTGCATGCCGAACTTGGCGCCGGTCTGCAAATTGGACTGAATCTGGTGGGATTTTCCCTCGCGGATCAGGTTGCCGATGGCATTGGTGGCGATCATCACCTCAAAGGCGCCCATGCGGCCTTTCTTATCCCGTTTTAAAATGAGCTGCTGGGAGATGATGCCGTTTAAGACCGAGGAGAGCTGAACCCGCACCTGGGGCTGCTGATAGGGGGGAAAGATGTCGATGATGCGGTCGACGGTTGCGGCGGCGCCCATCGTGTGCACGGTGGAGAGCACCAGATGGCCCGTCTCGGCGGCGGTGATGGCGATGGAGATGGTGTCGAGGTCGCGCATCTCGCCCACTAAAATCACGTCGGGGTCCTCGCGCAGGGCGGCGCGCAGGCCGTTCGAGAAGGTCATGGTGTCGCTGCCCACCTCGCGCTGGTTGACCATGCTCTTCTTGTGCTGGTGCAGATACTCGATGGGGTCCTCTAAGGTGATGATATGGCAGCGGCGCTCCGTGTTGATCTGGTCGATCATGGAGGCGAGGGTCGTGGACTTGCCGCTGCCGGTGGGGCCGGTTACGAGGATCAGGCCGCGCTGCTTTCGCGCAAGCTCTTTGACGATAGGGGGCAGTCCGAGCTCCTCCATGGCGGGGATTTTGTTGTGCACGACGCGCAGCGCAAGCCCATAGCTGCTGCGCTGCCGATAAGCGTTGACGCGAAAACGCCCGAGCCCTTTGACGCCCATGGAAAAGTCCAGCTCGCCCGCACCCGCAAGCTCGTCAAAACGGTCTCCCGTCACCTGCTTTGTGAGCTCCAGGGTGTCCATAGGGGTAAGGGGGGTCTCGCCGACCGGCATGAGCTCGCCGTCGATGCGCAAAATGGGGGGTTCGCCGACCGTAATGTGCAGGTCGGAGGCGTTTTCCTGCACCGCCTGTGTCAGATAACGCGTAATGTCCATTTTAAATCCTCTTAGTCAATGGAGAAGGTGATGCGCAGCAGTTCGTCCATGGTGGTCACCCCGCCCAGCACCAGCTCCCGGCAGCTGTCGCGCAGGGTGGTCATACCGAGCGTCTGCGCGAGCTTCTTGATGTCCACCATGGGCATATTGGTGTCGATGGCCTCCTTGATCTCCTCCCGCATGGGCAGGATTTCGTGGATGGAGGTGCGCCCCTTGTAGCCGGAGTTGCCGCAGGCGGCGCAGCCCTTGCCCCGGTAGAGCAATATGTCGTCGTCCGGGGCGCCCAAAGTCTGCTTTTCGCCGCTGCTCGGATGATAGGATTCCCGGCAGTTCGGGCAGATTTTGCGCACGAGGCGCTGGGCAATCACGCCCACGATGGAGCTGGAGACCATGTAGGGCTCAATGCCCATATCCATGAGGCGGGATATGGTGGATACGGCGTCGTTGGTGTGGATGGTGGAGAGGACCAGGTGGCCGGTGATGGCGGCGCGGACGGCGATTTCGGCGGTCTCGGCGTCGCGAATCTCGCCGATCATGATGATGTCCGGGTCCTGCCGCAAAATAGAGCGCAGGCCGCTTGCAAAGGTGTAGCCGGCCTTGACGTTGACCTGTGACTGGTTGACGCCGCTCAGGCGGTATTCGACCGGGTCCTCAATCGTGATGATGTTGCGGCCGATGACGTTGAGCTCTCTCAGGATGGTGTACAGCGTCGTGGTCTTGCCGCTTCCCGTGGGGCCGGTCACCAGAATGATGCCGTGCGGAGTCTGGATGATCTGTTCAAGCAGCGCCATGTTGTCTTTGGAGAAGCCCAGGTCATGCTTGCTGATGACGGTGGCGTTGCGGTCTAAGAGGCGGATGACGATTTTTTCGCCGTAGACGGTGGGCATGACCGAAAGGCGCATATCGATGACCCGGCCGTCCACCGTCATTTCCACGCGGCCGTCCTGCGGCACGCGCTTTTCGGCGATGTCCATGTTGCCGATGATTTTGATGCGGGTCACGATGGCCGAGTGGCTGTTGTTGTCAATCTGCATCATTTCGCGCAGCTCGCCGTCTATGCGGAAGCGAATGCGCAGATTTTTCTCCAAAGGCTCGATATGGATATCGCTGGCGGCAAGCTGTACGGCCTGCCGGATGAGGGAGTTGAGCAGCTTTACGACGGGGGCCGAGTCCACGTTGGCCTTGAGCGTCTCGTCGAGGTCCGCGATGGCATCCTCCTGATAGCTCTTGTTGAACTCCTCCACCGCTTTTTCGGCGCTGCTTTTCTCGTAATAGATGTTGATGGCCTTTTGAATCTGCTCGGGCGTGGCGCCCACCGTCTTGACCTGAAGGCCGGTGGCGAGCTTGACATCGTCCACGGCGAAGATATTCGCGGGGTTTTGCATGGCCAGGGTGATGGTGTCGCCCTCGAGCTTGATGGGGATGATGACGTGGCGGCGCGCCAGCTTTTCGGGGATGAGCAGCGGAACCTCGGGCGGAATGTAAATTTGCTCCAGATTGACGACATAGCTGTGGTACTGCTCATCCAGCGCGTTGATCAGCTGCTCGGCGGTGACAAAGCCTAAGTCGAGAAGCACCGCGCCCAATTTTCGGTTGGTCTTCTCCTGCTGCGCCAAAGCGAGGTCCAGTTCGGGCTTGGTGATGTATTTCAGGCCCATCAGGATTTCGCCCAGACGCAGGTTGTTGGTCAGTTCCATCTGTGTTGTACCCCCTTTCCTGGGTCATTGCTGCGGCAGTGAGTGGAGGAAGTAGACGACCTCCGCCCGGGCCATGGAAGCGTTCTCGTCGACAAGGCCGGGAGAAGTGTACCCGGTCTGCTGCTGGATGGCGAGGGCGGCGTCTCTCCAGTTGAACTCCGGTTGGTTCAAGACCTTGCCCATGACCAGGTTGAATTCCTTATAGAGGGTGGGCGAGTTCGGACGGAGCGTCCCGTCGTCATATCCGATGAAATAGCCCATCATATACCCTTTGTAAAAGCCCTTTTCCATGGCGCTCAGCGATGAGCCAAGCTCCGCATAGTCGGAGAATACAGTCAAATCCACCGCGTCTTCCGGGGCCTCCCACTGGAAATATTTGTCGAGCAGCACTACGAATTCGCCGCGGGTCATGGGGTCGTCGGGGTGGAACCTGTTTTCGGCGTCGCCCTCCACAAGGTACCGCTTGCCGAAATCGTCGATGGCGGTCTCGGCCCAGTTGCCGGAAATGTCGGTAAATCTCTCATAGAACTTCATGGTGCTGTCGCTCAAATCCAGGATGTAGCGTGTCCCCACGAAGGTCTCGCCCCCGATATTCTCGAAGGGGTTGGCTCTGCGGAACTGGCCGTTATCCGACCATATCACCATGTTTTTGCCAAGACCCGTGACCTGGGACAGGTCGTACAGGCTAAGGCTGATTTCCCCTGTGACGAGCCCGGAGCCGTCAGTGCCCTGGCCGATGGTGATGCTGTCCACCTGTATGCATTTCTGAAAGTTCCAGAAGCCGCCGAGCGCCTTCCAAAGGGCGTCGTAGGAGCCGCTGTAGGTGAGCTGCACTTTCTGCACCAAAGCGTCTGATGAAGCCGGCGCCGCGCCTGCCGCCGCCGCGTTTGCCGCGCCGCCGGGCAAGCTTGGCGCAAGCGGCGAAAAGGCGAGGGAAATGTCTTTCAGACCTGAGTCCAAAAGCAGTTCGTTCAAAACGATGACCGACTCTTCCTGCTGACTCAGGGAAGAAAAATAATTGTTGCCGATGGCCTCAATCCGGTTGGTCAGCTCCTCCTGCTGCTGGCCGTAGCGCGCCATGGTCTCGTCAATCACGTCGAGCGCCCGCTTTTGCTCCTGCCACGCGGCATGCTCTGCCCGCAGGACTTCCAGATGGGCGAGCTGAGGCGTGACGACATAACGAAACAGCATATAGGATGCGAAACAGAACAGCAAAAGAGTCACCAAAATCTTCTCGCGCCCGGTCAGCTTCATCAGGATTCACCGTCCTTCACACTGAAGCTCATATCAAAGGAATAGGAGCCGTCCTTATTCGAGATGGAGGAGATGTAGAGGCCCTCAAACCGATCGGTTGCACGGATATTCAAGGAGAGTTCGGCGATGGCCGGCTTGCCCGTCGCGGTGCCGGTGAGGCTCACTTTCTTGCCCGTCTGCACCGAAAGGCTGTCGAGCTTTACGTCCTTTGGAACGGCGCTTACAATGCTGTACAGGAAAGGCTCCGTGAGCCATTCCCCGGCCTCCAGCGTCTGGTCGGTACTGTCGAGGCTGTTCAGATGGGCCTGCAGCTTGACGACGGCGGCCTCCGCCTCCTTGGCGGCGGCCAGAAGCGGGTACTTGTCGCTTCCGGTCACCTCGGACTGCAGCTGCGCCGTCTGCCGCTGCAGCATAAGGCCGTAGCCAAAGTTGAAAAGCGGCCATGCAAAGAGAAGCGCCGCGGAAACAAGGACAACCAGGCCGGAGCGTACGGCCACGGCGCTGCGCTGTCTGCCTTTATTTAAGTACGGCTCAAAAAAGTTAAAATCCTTCATGTTCATCCCCTACCGTCTGATAAACGCTCCTATGGTATTTAAATAAGGCGTAATGCTTGATACGGAGCTGTCCTGAACTTTTACGCAGTTCAGTTTCTGAATCTGCTCCACCGGAATGCCCATGATCTTGGCCAGATAGGCGCCAAACCCCTTGATCTGGGTCACACCTCCGTGAATCAGAATTTTCTTCACGTCTTTCTCCGAATTCCGGCTGGTGTAATACTTGAACACGCGCTCAAACTCATCGGCCCAGTTGTCAATGACGTTCTTCACAATGTTGACCTCGCGCAGGGTGATGCGTTCAAAATCCTGAGAGGGTTCGGATGTGGCCGAAAGAGAGGTGCCAAGGTCAATCGCGTCCCGCTTTCTCCCTTCAATTTCCTCCTCCGTGTAGTCGAACACGCTCATGAGGCTGCGGTCGATGCTCTCCGAACCCTGATCGATGTACCGGTTGAACTGATACCGCCCGTTTTCGATGAGCACGACATTGATATGGCTGTAGCCGAAATCCACGATGGCCACCGCCGCGTCGGCAGGGATTAACGAGCCCGGCGACGCCGCGATTTCTGAAGAGATGAGCTTGTCGATGGAATTGGATTGAATGTCGAGCACGTCGGGCTTTAAATTGGCCCTCTGCATCAGGTCATAGTAACTCTGAGCCAGGTCCTTGGGGACCGCGGTGGACAAAAAGCGCGTCTTGCTTGTGCCGCCGTCCTGAAAAGAGTCGAGGAGCTTGGACTGGATAATATAATTCTCCAGGTCCACCGGCATATATTGCTGCACCTCAAACTGCAGCATGCTCTGCATTTCGGCCTCGCCGGCAGTGGGAAGAATGATTTCGCGGGTGATGATCTCGGCGTTTTCAATGGTGCAAAGCACATAAGAGGGCTTTGCGCTGCCGACGAAATGCCTGATCTGCGCGGAGAGTTCGCCAAGGTCCAAAACCCTGCCTTTTTCCATGCTGCCGCCGGGTGTCGGGAATGATACTGCGCGGCGCACCTCAATCTGCGCCTGCTTGACCACCCGCCCCAATGCAATTTTGGTGATGCACTGCCCAATATCTATGGACAACAGGGGAGTTCCCAAATATTTTTTGGCATCGCTCTTGCGACTCTTTTGGCCCGAAAAGCTCTTTTGCCTGTGCTTTTTGGGCACGCTGCTCTTCGCGGGATTCATCTGTCAGGCTCCTTTCGGTTTGACTGCACCGGAATTGATTTGTGACTCTCAGCCGATAAAAAATGTCCGAAGATACCAGTTCATCAGTTCGCTGCCGTACAGCGAAACAAGATAAGCGGCAAAAGCGAGAAAAGGGCCGAAGGGAACGCCGTCTTTTCTGCCCTTGACATGCGAGGCAAGCAGCGCGACCGAAACGAGTGCGCCCGAGACGAATGCCACAAACACCAGCAGCAAGAGCTGTTTCCACCCGAACCACAGCCCAAGAGCCGCCGCCAGCTTGACATCCCCGCCGCCCATGCCGCCGCGGCTGACAATCGCGATAAGAAGGAACAGACCGCCCCCAAGGAAAAATCCTATGGTGCGGTCCAGCAGCACCGCAGGTCCAAGCTGGGGCAGGAGCACGAGGACCAGCCGGGCAGCGCCAAGTATCGCGATGACGAGTACCAAACCGTCCGGGATGATCTGGTGGTCGAAATCGATCATGGCCGTGACGACAAGCGCCGCCGTCAGAGCGGCGTACAGAAAAAACGAAAGGTTGATTCCGTGTCGCCAGCCTTGCAGGGTAATAAGTATCGCCGTCGTGAGTTCCACAAAAGGATAACGGAGGGAAATGGGACGTTTGCAATACCGGCATCTGCCGCCCAGCAAGAGGTAGCTCGCCACCGGAATCAGGTCAAAGAAGCGCAGAGAGGCCCCGCAGACGGGGCAATGCGAGCCGGGAAATATAACGGATTCATTTCTCGGGATACGGTAGATGCAGACATTGAGGAATGAACCAATCAGGAGACCGTAGAGG
>DATMXT010000143.1:0-6515 GCA_035561375.1 Terriglobales bacterium
GGTGAATTCCCCCCTTAAATGTTTCAGCCATTAAAATAGCTCCTTTCCAAAAAAACGCTGCATATATAATATATCACGTGTGACAAAATTGCAATGAAAAATGTCTTAGCGGACAAAAATAATTACAAACTTTTGAAGGTATTTTGTGGGAAATAGCTGAAAACCTGTGTGAAAAAAATGACGTAATAATTAGTGACAAAGATGGAGTTTTTATGGTATACTAATTAACAAGGAGGCGAGAAGTCGTGAAAAGAAAGAGAATCGACCTCGGCGGCTGTAAGCTCATTCTGAGAAACGGGAAAGCGCCGCGGATAAAAGTGCCGAAATCCAAACAGCGGGAGATCATCCGCATGATGGACGGGGGGCTCGTGCTTGCCGATAAGGGAATCAGGCTCGCCGGCCGTCAGATGAAGCGGTTTGCGGGGGAGATGCCGTCCTTCGGCCGCGCCCTCAGGAAAAACGGCAGAAAACTTGCCCGCCGGGTCGGGAAGAGGATGAAATAAACACATGAGAGCGGCAATTCTCGGCGCCATGAAAGAGGAGGTCGAAAGCCTCGTCTCGGCCATGGCGGTCGATGAAGTCAAAGAAAAGGCCGGTAAGACGGTCTATTTGGGGAGCCTTCGGGGCTGTCCCGTCGCCGTCGTGCAGTGCGGCGTCGGCAAAGTGGCGGCGGCAGGCGTCGCCCAGCTTGTCATCAGCGAATTCGGGGCCACCCACGTCTTTAACACGGGGCTTGCGGGCGGCCTGAAAAAGGGGATTAAGGTCGGCGACGTCGTGCTCTCTACCGAAACCGAGTATTTCGACGTCACGCCGGCCTCAGTCCTAAAAAACAATTTTCCGGCCGGGGGCCGGTACATAGCGGACAAGCATTTGCTTGCCCTCGCCCAAAAGGCGGTCTCTTCGCTCGGGCTCTCAGGCATCGCGCATGAGGGCCTTGTGACGACGGGGGATGCCTTCATCACTGAGAGTGCGGAAAAAGCGAAGCTCCTCCAAAAGACGACGGGGGTCTGCAACGACATGGAGGGCGGGGCCATTGCCCAAATTTGTCACGGCAACGGCGCGCCCTTTCTTATTGTGCGCATTATTTCCGACCTTGCCGACGATACGGCAGTTGACACATACTACGACTTCAAGGCAAAGGCGCCAAAGCTCTGCAACGACGTCATCTGTGAACTCGTGGCATATCTTGGTCAGGAGGCATAAAAAAACGTCATGTCCACTCAAAAAGTAAGGGAGTATCTTGAGCGCGCCGGGCTCGGCGACCGAATCCGGGAATTCGACGAGGGCGCGACGGCGACGGTCGAGCTCGCGGCACAGGCCCACGGCTGCGAGACCGGGCGCATTGCCAAAACCATGTCCATGATGACCAAGGACGGCCCCATTGTCGTCGTCGTCATGGGGGACGCGAGGCTCGACAACCGCAAATTCAAGGACGCCTTCGGCGAAAAGCCCCGCTTTTTAAAAGGCGAGGAAGTCGAGCAGTACACAGGGCACCCCATCGGCGGCGTCTGCCCCTTTGCGCTCGAAGCCGGGTGCGGCGTCTACCTCGACGCCAGCTTAAAAGAGTTTGAATACGTCTACCCGGCGGCGGGAGCCCCGAGCAACTCGGTGCATATCTCAATTGAAGAGCTTGAGAAAGCGACGGGTGGCCGCTGGGTCGACGTCACAAAATACTGGGAGCCGCAGGAGTGAGCGCTTTGAAAAGCGCCCTTGTGGTTGTCGACTACCAAAAGGACTTTGTCGACGGCGCCCTGGGGTTTGAGGGGGCAGGGCTCCTTGACGAAAAAATCGCCGCCCGCATTGACAGTGAGCCGGGCGAGGTGATTTTCACCTTCGACACCCACGGCGGGGACTACATGGAGACGGCCGAGGGGCAAAAGCTGCCGGTGCCCCACTGTCTCAAGGATACCCCCGGCTGGGCTTTTTACGGGCGGACGGGCCAAAAAAAATCGGACAAGGCCTTTGAAAAGCCGACGTTCGGCTCGCTTGAGCTTGCGAATTATCTGAGAGCGCAAAAGTTTGACCGCGTGGAGCTCTGCGGCCTCGTCTCCCACATCTGCGTCATTTCAAACGCAGTTTTGGCCAAGGCGGCGCTGCCCCAGGCCGAGCTCGTGGTCGACGCGCGGCTCACGGACGGGTACGACAAAAAGCTGCACGAGGCGGCGCTCGACATCCTCGAAAACTTACACATCACTGTGACAAATCGGGAGAAAACGACAAATGCTTGAACTGAAGCACATCTCTTTTGCGGTCGCGGACAGGCCGGAGCCCATTTTGGACGACGTGTCCTTTGCGGTCGAAAAAGGGAAATTTACGGTCATCACCGGCCCCAACGGCGGCGGCAAGTCGACGATTGCGCGGCTCATCATGGGCATTGAGCGTCCGACAGCCGGCCGCATTTTCTTTGAGGGACAGGACGTCACCGACCTCAAAGTCCACGAGCGGGCAAAGCTCGGCATCGGCTACGCCTTTCAGCAGCCGCCCCGCTTCAAGGGCATGACGGTGGCAAACCTCTTAGCCCTCGCGTCGGGCGGCGCCATGTCGGACGACGCCTGCTGCGAATACCTCTCGCAGGTGGGGCTTTGCACCAGGGACTATCTGCGCCGCGAGGTCGACAGCTCGCTGTCGGGCGGCGAGGTCAAGCGAATTGAGATTGCGACGCTTCTCGCCCGCAGGCTGAAGCTCGCCATCTACGACGAGCCGGAGGCCGGCATCGACCTCTGGAGCTTTTCGATGCTGGTCGACACCTTCCGCCGCATCGCCGAGAAGAGCGGCGAGAGCGTCGTTTTAATCTCGCATCAGGAGCGCATCATCCAGCTGGCCGACAACATCGTCATCATCGCGGGCGGCAAGCTCCGGGAGAGCGGCGCCAAGGCCGAAATGCTCCCGAAGCTCATGAACGAGGTCGAGGTCTCCTGCGGATACAGCTGTATGGGAGGTGTGGCCGGTGTTTGAGATTGGCAAAATGGAGTCGCTCTTACTCGGCAAAATCGCCGGCATCGATTCCCTCCCCGAAGGCGCCGTCAGCCTGCGCATGAACGGCAAGGGCGCAGTCAGGCACTCCTCCGAAAACATCACGATTGAGGCCAAGACCGACAAGGCCGGCATCAACATTTACATCAAGCCCGGCACAAAGGGCGAGACGGTCTACATTCCGGTCATCCTCACCGAGTCGGGCGTGCAGGACGTCGTCTACAACGACTTCGACATCGGCGAGGGGGCCGACGTCGTGATTGTCGCGGGCTGCGGCATCCACAACGACGGTCGCCACGAGAGCCGGCACGACGGCATTCACCGCTTTAAGGTGCGCAAGGGCGCAAAGCTCAAATATGTGGAAAAGCACGTCGGCGAGGGAGCGGGCGAGGGGGCCCGGGTCTTAAACCCCACGACCGAGGTCTACATGGACGAGGAGACGGTCTGCGAGATGGAGCTCGTTCAGCTCGGCGGCGTCGACTCGACTTACCGCAAGTCGACGGCAACCCTGGCCGCGGGCGCGAAGCTGACCATCACCGAACGGCTCATGACCCACGGCAGTCAGGTCGCCCACTCGGACATGACGGCCGGGATGAACGGCGACGGCTCGGCGGTGCAGATCATCTCCCGCTCGGTCGCCCGCGACGCCTCGGTGCAGGTCTTCCACCCGATTGCGGCCGGAAACGCGCCCTGCCGGGCCCACATCCAGTGCGACGCCATCATCATGGACAGGGCGAAGGTCAGCGCCATCCCCGAGATTGCGGCCAACCACGCCGAGGCCCAGATTGTGCACGAGGCGGCCATCGGCCGCATCAACAGCGACCAGCTCTTAAAGCTCCAGACCTTCGGGCTGGACGAGAGCGAGGCCGAGGAGGTCATCATCGACGGCTTCCTGAAATAGAAAAAGACCTCCGGACTTGCCGTCCGAAGGTCTTTTTACGTTTGCATGACCGATATCATACGAATCCGTTTTACAGAGTGCGGGTCGTCCCGGAGCGCGCCTCGACCCTTGAAGGGCATCAGCCCATTCTGCCCGGTCGCTGCCTCGCGCCGAACCGGCCGGTGCCCCGCGAAATAGTCGACCCTGCGGGTGCGGATGATATTGATTGCGTTACGGATAAACCCGTACCGCCTCGCCCGAGGAGGCGCTGATGCGGTAGACCTCGTACCCCGGAATCAGCCCGTGGGAGACCGGCCACGCGACATAGAGCGTCTCCGATGTGATGCTCTGCAGATGGGGTAATTCAAGCGAATTTCCGTAGTTTGGCGGGGCTTCGCACAGCGCGCGCAGCGCCCGGTTGGCGATGTTGAACTCATACACCTCGTCGCCGCCCAGCAGGTAGGCCCGCATGCCGCGCGCCCCCAGCAGCACCGCGTCCTGCAGCAGCGGCGCAAACCCGTCCTCAGTCAAGAGGCCCATGGGGCCGGGGGAGCCCGACGAGGCGAACACATTGTTCCAGGTCGTGACAAAGAGCCCGTCTTCAGCCGCCGCGACAAATGCCGGCTGGCCGCAGCTCTCGGGCAGCTCGCAGATATACTGCTTCTCCTCAGCCCCTGCGGCGAGCCGCTGAATGCTCGTGTGGTAGCTGCCCGCCTCGAGGCGGCGGGCGGCAATCCAGGTGTACTCGTCGTCCTCGTAGAACACCCGCTCCTCGACCCAGCCCTCAAGCATGGCCGAGTAGACGTCCTCGCGGGTCTCGGGGGTGTACCGCCAGGGGCCCTCCGGGGGCTGCGGCTCCTCGGACGGGCCGCCCGAGAAGGGGGAGGCGTACCAGAGCTCGTCCCGCTGCCGCACGGCGCAAATCTGCTGGGTGCCGGTGTCGCCGACCCCGATGAAGACCGTGACCGTGAGCTCTCCGCCCATGACCCACCCGTGCTCGTTTGGCTCGCCCCAGGCGGCGGCGCCCTTCTGGGGCCTCAAGTCACAGTCGAGCTTTAAGATAAAATAGACGCCGCCCTGCTCCTCGACGGTGATGGCGTTGAGGCGGTAGTCGGTGATTCCGATGGCCCCGCCGGCGTTGAAGAGCCGGCTGAGCAAAACGGCCGGATAGGACAGCACCGTCCCGTCGACGCCGGAGCTCTCCGACACCGAAAGCACGGGGGCGATGGCGTAGGCCGGCGTCGGATAGCCGGAGGGGGAGAGGGATTTGCCGTAGAGCTGCACGGTGGCGAGCGTAAAGAGCGGGGCCTCGCCGAAAATGCGGTCGGCGGCCTGGCGGGGCAGGGCATATGCCGAGCCTGTCGCAATGTCGGCCACGCGGCACTGCTCGCCCTGCCGCTGGAGCAGCACGAGCGTGGCCCCGTTTAAGGCGGCCTGCTCGGCGTCCGACAGCACCGGAACGGTGGAGGAGGGCAGCGACATCAAAAGCTCGTAGTCGTTTCCACTTCGGCCGTACCAGCCCGGCCGGTCGCCGAAGGGGGCGGGAAAGAGCGCGTCATAGGCAAAGGGCACCAGCACTTCGCCCTCGGCCGACAGGGCGCCCCACAGCCCGCCGCTGCGGGCGACAAGCCCGCCGTCGCCGTACTCGAGCACAAGGTCGGGCAGCGTGCCTTCGAGCACGCCCTGCTCGCTGCCGTTGGGGTAGACAAAGCGCCCGACGTTCATATAGCCGCCGACGCTGTCGAGCTCACAGGGGTAGACCGTCTCCCCGTCCGCCCGGCCAAGCCCGTACTTGCCGTTTTGGGCGTGAAAGAGCAGCAGCCCCGAGGACGGAAGACCCCGGATGTCGAGGTATTCGGGGGCGAAGAGCTCGCGACCGGGCAGGGAGAGCAGGCCCACGAGGCCCGACGGGAGCTGCTGGCGGTAGCACCCGCCCTCGTCCCGGAGCTTCCCCTCGACAGGGCCGAAAAGGACGCTGCCGTCCCGCGCGCAGACGAGGGTGTAGCCGTCTTTTTCCACGGGGAAGAAGTCCCGCAGGTATGTCCTGTCGTACTGCACGTCGCCGGTCAGCGTCAGCATGCCGTCGACGCTTAAAGCGGCTTCCCCCGCTTCGACAAGGGCCGCGTCGTAGCCCGTCACCGCAAGCGCCGTGCCGTCGTCCGAAAGTTCAAGCCGGCACAGAAAGCCGTAAGGCACCCCGTCAAAGGGGATGTACCACACCGCGCCCTCGACAATGGGGAGCACCCCCATGCTGCCCCCGGAATAATCGGAGGAGAGGGAGTTGTAGACCGTCGTCACCCCGCCCGCCTCCACTGAGAGGTAGGCGATGCCGGAGCCAAAATGCGAAAGCGACACGTCGGGCAGGAGGGTCGCAAGCCCTTGCGCTGAAATGAAAAAAGTCGTCCCGTCACAGTAAATCAGGTCGGAAAAGGACTCGCCCCGCACGCCGTCGACCGTGACGGCCGGGGTGTAGAACCCCGCCGCCATCGGCTTTTTCTCGCACCCGGCTAAAAGCAGCAGGAGCAATATGCAAAAACCGGCGGCCCGTTTTCTCATGATTCACCTCGCAGGAATTGTTACGGCAAGTATATCACAGCATGTCCGAAAAAGAAAGACCCGGAAGCCCAGGTCGTATGACCTGGGCTTCCGGCAGGCTGTCGAA
>DATMXT010000144.1:0-2032 GCA_035561375.1 Terriglobales bacterium
ATATTATACGTTTGCCTGACGGGACATGTCAACTGACATTTTGTCCAAAAAAGAGGTGGCAGGGCGCACGGGGATATGCTATAATCATGATATACTGGGGGTGATGGGGTGGAAAATCTAAAGAAAATTCGTGTTCGCCAAGGGCTGACACAGCGGCAGATCGCGGAGGCCACCGGAATCAGCCAGAGCCTGCTCTCCAAGTATGAAAACGGCGACCGGACGCCCACCTGCGGCAACCTGATTGCGCTGGCGAGATTTCTCGACACGAGCACCGACTACCTGCTGGGTCTCACGCCGGAGCGGACCCCCTACCCCAAAATTTAGGGAAACGAAGCCCGTTTTAGGAGTGGTCACGTGGAAAAACAAAAGGGCCGGCTGGACAAGCCGTCCATGTTCATCAGCCTTTTTCTGCTCGGGGTCTTAGTTGTCGCAACCATCATTGCGCCCGTCGCCACGACGAAGTTTTTGGACGACGCGCGCATCCGGGCTGTGGACATGCTCGGGTTCTATTTTCTGCTCGAGTTGCTGTTTTGTCTCGGATTCAACCTGTGGCTCGCCTTTTCCAAATACGGCTCCATAAAAATGGGCAAGGACAAGCCGGATTACAGTGTGTTCAGCTGGATTGCCATGATGTTCTGCGCCGCGATGGGCACCAGCATTCTCTACTGGTCGGCCATTGAATGGGTCTACTATCTCCAGTGGCCGCCCTTCGGCTACGCGGCCATGTCGCCCGAGGCGATGGAGGTCTCAGTGGCCTACTCCTTTTTCCACTGGGGGTTTTCGGCCTGGAGCGTCTACGCGGTCGGCGCAGTCACGCTGGCCTACCGGTATTACCTGCGCAAAAAGCCGGACCTGACGCTGCAGGCCGCCTGCGAAGGGGCCCTCGGGAACCGGATTTTCGGCAAACTCGGCACCGTCATCAACATCGTCTTCATTTTCGGAATTTTGGGCGGGCTGACCATCACGTACGGCACGGGAATTCCGATGCTGACAAACAACCTCGCAAACCTCGCCGGGAGCCCTGAGAACTTCACGGTTTACGCCCTGATGATCGTCGTCGTCACCGCGACGTTCGCCACTTCGACATTCATCGGACTTGCCCGTGGCATGCAGTTCATCTCCCGTGTCACAACCTGGTGCTGCGGCGCGCTCTGCGCCGTGTTTTTGGTCTTGGTCTGCCCCGGCTTCATCCTCGACAACTTTGTGCAGACGATGGGCATTCTCTTCGACAGGTTCATCACGATGAGCACCTACCTCGACCCCATTCGCGGCAGCGGCTTCCCGCAGGGCTGGACCTGCTTCTACTGGGCGTGGTGGATTTGCCTCGCCCCCTGGATGTGGGTCTTCATCGCCAAGGTCTCCAAAGGCCGCAGCATCAAGGCCATCGTCGCCGCCGTGACGCTGTCGGGCTCCTTCGGCTCCTTCCTCTTTTTCGGAACCATTTCGAGCTACGGCATCAACCGGTATCTGGCGGGGGCGCTGAGCGTCATCGAAATCATGGCGCAGCGGGGGGCCAATCAGGTCATTTCGGAAGTCTCGCTGTCGCTGCCGGGCGGCAAGCTCGTGCTGGCCCTGTGGCTGCTCACCGGCTTTTGCCTCCTGGTCACCACGATGGACTCGGCCGCCTACTCGCTGGCCGCGGCCGTCACAAAGCGGCTCTCCCCCACGGAGGACCCGCCAAAGCAGCTCCGGCTGTGCTGGGCCATCCTGCTGTCGGTCTCGCCCTTGTGCCTCATGTACGCCGGCCAGTTCATTGAAGGGGGTGTGCCGCTCGGGGGCCTTCAGGCCGTCCTCATTTTGACCGGAATTCCGGTCTCGCTCACGGTGTTTTTGGCCATGCACTCCATCTGGAAGTGGCTAAGGGAGGACTTCGGGCATAAGACGCGGGATGAGATTGCGCGGGAGTTCATGGAGCCCGAAAAGCTCGCGGCGCTCGACGCAAGGAGGGCGGCCGACGTCCCGGTCTCAGACGCCCGACCGTTTGAAATTTAAAGCATAAAAGCCGCAGACAGCGCCTGCGGCTCTAATGGCG
>DATMXT010000145.1:0-7235 GCA_035561375.1 Terriglobales bacterium
GCATCATTGACGCCGTCAAGGCGGCCATTGAAGCGGCCGGCGGCGACGTGGCGGATTTCAGCGCCGAAGTCGGCAAAGCCGAGCAGGTGGCCGAGACCCGCGAAGTCGACTACGCGGTCGCGGGCGGCGGACTTGCCGGCCTGACGGCTGCGATTGCGGCCGCTGAAAAAGGCGCCAAAGTCGTGCTCGTTGAAAAGACCGCCGAAGTCGGCGGCAGCTTAAAGCTCGCGGGCGGCAACTTCATCAGCGTGAACAGCGCCATCGCAAAGGAATACGGCGTGGACGACAGCAAAGAGGCGGCTTTGACGCTCTGGCACAAGACCGCCGACGCCGGCCCCACCGCGCCCGACAAATACCCGGACTATGACCGCGTCTCCTTCTACATGGACCGGATTGACAGCACACTGACCTGGATGAAGGACCACGGCGTCCCCTACAATCGCGCCTCCGAGGCAAACCCGGACACCATGGTCAAAATCTACACCGACGGCAAGGGCGCCGCGGTCTCGGCGGCCCTTGAAAAAGCCGCCCTCGACGCCGGCGTTGAAATCATCACCGACTGCGCCGTGACAGGCCTGCTCACCGAAAACGGCAAAGTCGTGGGCTTTGAGGCGGAGGGCGCCGCGCTCAAGCTGACGGTCAAGGCCACGAACGTCATGCTGGCCACCGGCGGCTTTGGCATGAGCCCCGAGATGATGGCGGCGGAAATTCCCGCGTTTGCCGCAGCCCCGGCACAGGGCGGAGCCGGCAACACCGGCGACGGGTTTAAAATGGCCAAAGCCGTCGGCGCCGCGTTCTATGAGAACCCCTGGACCATTCCGAGCGGAATCAGCCTCAATCCCGCCTTTGCCGCCGCCGCCGGCGACATCAGCGCCGTCAACTTCCGCCAGGGCATCCTGGTGGACGCCGCCGGCAAGCGCATTGTGAAAGAGGATAACGGCATCGGCTCCGTCGTGTCCAACGCCGTGGCCGTCAGCGCGGGAGACGTCTTTGCGATATTTGGCAGCGGCAACGCCGACGCGGCCAAGGCGCTTGACCTCGGTGTGGCCTCCGGCGCCGTGATCAAAGCGGATACGATTGAGGCGCTGGCGACGGCCGCCGGAATCGGTACGGAACTTGTGAACACCGCCAAGCTCTATGACGCCGACGCGGCAAAGGGCGCCGACAGCGCGTTTGGAAAGACCGAAGCAAACCTGATCGCCCTGGGCGAGGGCCCCTTCTATGCCGTGAAGGTTGCGCCGGTGCAGCTGGGCACCGTGGCCGGCGTCGTGACCGACTATGACGGGCATGTGCTTGACGCCTCCGGCAACATCATTGAAGGCCTGTACGCCGCGGGCGAAATGTCCAACAGGGCCTTTTACAATCAGGCCTATGTGGGCGCGGCCTCGCTCTCGCTGTACTCCACGGCCGCCATCCTCGCCGTTGAGGCCGCAATCGACTAAATTTCCCGGTCATTTTGAACCTGGCCCCTTGAAAAGGGAAACACGGTAAAAAGGCCTCCTGTCGTAAGATTGAAAAATTGCGGCAGGAGGCCCTTTTTTACAAAAAGCGACCGTATGCAATTGACAAATTTGAGGCGATGGGATATAGTCATATTCGTCTATATTATCGGAGGTGTCTATGGGGGAAATCAAAAAGAGTCTGAGCCTGTTCGACCTGTTTTCGCTCGGTTTCGGCGCCATCATCGGCGTCGGCTGGTCGGTCACGCTCAACAACATGTATATCAACGGCGGAGGCCCCTTGCCCGCAATTTTGGGGTTTGGGCTTGCGACCCTCGCCTTTATTCCCATTGCGCTCTGCTTTGCCGAGCTGACGCCCGCCATGCCGGTGGCCGGCGGCGTCATCGCCTACGCCGACAGGGCCTTTGGCGACAAGGCCGGATTTGCGGCCGGGTGGTTTGTCGCGATGTCCTACATCGGGCTGCTGCCCTGGGAGGCCATTGCGATCAACAACATCCTCTCCTTCATTTTTCCGTCGCTGCGCACCGGCACGCTGCTCTACAGCCTCGCCGGAAGCGACATCTATTTAAACGCCGTCATCGTAGGCATTGCGGTGGCCTTCATCGTCATCGTCATGAACTGGCGGGGCATTGAGGCGGCGGCCGCCTTCCAGACCGTTCTGACCGTCGTGCTCATCGCCGGCAGCGCACTCTGCGTCGGCTTTGCCCTCGCAAAAGCCGACATTAAAAACCTGATGCCGCTCTATCAGCCGATGCCGGGCAAAAATCACACCTCCTTTTTCACCGGCTTTCTCACGATGTTCGCGATGGCGCCCTTTTACTACTCGGGGTTTGACACCATTCCGCAGGGGGCGGAGGACGCCGGCGGCGTCGACAGGCGGCTCATGGGCAAGGTCATCGTGCTGTCGCTCGTGTCGGCCGGGCTCTTTTACGTCACGATTTTCCTCTCGGCGGGGCTCGCCTACCCTTGGACCGAGTTTATCGGCTTTGAGCGGCCGGCCCTCTCCAACCTCATGGTCGTGCTCTACCCGGGGGCGCTCGGCAAGGGGCTGTTCTGGCTCTCCATCACGGCGACGCTGGCCGGGCTCTTCACGACCTGGAACGCCTGCTACATCGCCGGCAGCCGCCTGCTGCTCGGCATGGCCCGCTTAAAACTCATTCCGCCCTTTTTCGCCACCATTCACAGGAAGTACGGCACCCCGTACGGCGCCAACCTCTTTTGCGCCGTCGCCATGCTGGCCGGGCCCTTTCTCGGAATCGGGGTCATCGACCTGCTGACCCTCATCGGCTCGACCGGGTTTGCCATCGGCTGGGGGCTCGCCTGCCTGTCGGCCGTGCGCCTGCGGAGTACCGAGCCCGACATGCCCCGCCCCTATAAACTTCCGGGCGGCGTCAAAACGGCGTGGCTCGGGGCAATCTTTTGCGGCATTTTCCTCGTCAACTGCGTCGTGCCGGGACTTCCCGGGTATATGGGCACGACCGGCATGATTTTGTTCTCGCTGTGGTCGGGGCTCGGCGTCGTCTTCTACCTTTGGGCGGGGCGGCTGCGCAGCGGGGACAATTCCAAAAACTGAATACGGGGGGAGCTTCTGCGCACACTATCACTGAGGTGATTCATGTGCGACGTTATATCATTTTGCTGGCCCTGACCGCGGGGCTCGTCTTTTTCGCCGCGGTCGACGCGGCGGTGCCCGCCCTTTCCAAACTCGGCTCGCGCGGAAACGAGGTCACTCAGGTGCAGAAAAAGCTCGCTGCGCTCGGGTACGGCGTCGGGGCCGCCGACGGCGTTTTCGGCTCCAAGACGCTTGCGGCCGTCAAGCAGTTCCAGCGGGACCGCGGCCTCACGGCCGACGGCATTGTCGGCCCCCAGACGCTCAAGGCCTTAGGGCTTTCGGGCGGCTCAACCTCCACCGGAGACCTTGACGTCAACCTCTTGGCCCGGGTCATTTCGGCCGAGGCCAGAGCCGAGCCCTATCAGGGCCAGGTCGCGGTGGGGGCCGTCATCATGAACCGGATTGAACACCCCTCCTTCCCCAACACCCTGCCCGGCGTCGTCTACCAGCCGGGGGCTTTCTCCTGCATGGACGACGGGCAAATCAATCAGCCGGTCGCCGAGAGCGCATACCGCGCGGCCAAAGACGCCATCGCCGGAGTCGACCCCTCGGGCGGCGCCGTCTACTACTATAACCCCGTGACCGCCACCAACAAGTGGATTCGCGGCCTGCCTATCATCAAGACCATCGGCAAGCACGTTTTTTGCAGCGCGTCTTGACAAAAGTGTCAAAAAGTTGTATCATATCTGAATGGTTAGTTTAAGCTAACTTTTGGAGGATATGCGGAATGACTTTAGCCCAGCTCGAATGCAACAGCAGCGCCACCATAGTCTCGGTAGGAGGCCAGGGGGCGCTGCGCCGTCGCTTGCTTGAAATGGGACTCATACCGGGCACAAAGGTGACCATGCGGAAAATCGCGCCGATGGGGGACCCGATGGAGCTCTCCCTGCGCGGGTACACGCTGACCATGCGCCGTGAGGAAGCCGCCCGGGTGGAGGTTAAAATATGAAACAGGTCACAGTGGCGCTCATAGGCAACCCGAACTCCGGCAAGACGACGCTCTTCAATCGCTTTACCGGCAGCAACCAGCATGTGGGCAACTTCCCCGGCGTCACGGTGGACAAAAAAGAGGGGGCCATCCGGGGACTCAAAGACGCAGTGGTCGTCGACCTGCCCGGCATCTACTCGCTTTCGCCCTACTCGCCCGAAGAGGTCGTGACCCGCGACTTTCTGATGAGCGGCGAGCCCGACTGCATTCTCAGCATCGTCGACGGCACCAACATCGAGCGCAACCTGTACCTGACGCTGCAGCTCATGGAGCTGGGACTGCCGATGGTCGTCGCCCTCAACATGATGGACGAAGTGACGGCCTCCGGCGGCTACATAGACGTGGAAAAACTGGAGAACGAGCTCGGCGTGCTGGTCGTGCCGATCTCTGCCTCCAAAAACCAGGGCATTGAAGAGCTCTTAGAACACATTGAGCGGGCGGCCCGCAGCACCGAAAAGCCGGCCTACCGGGATTTTTGCACCGGGGACGTCCACAGAGCCATTCACGCCACGGCCCACTTCATTGAGGACAAGGCGAAACTCGCCGGCGTGCCCATCCGGTTTGCCGCCACAAAGCTCTTAGAGGGGGACGAGCTCATTGCAAAAAAGCTGCAACTCACCCAGAGCGAGCGGCACACCGTCGACCACATTGTCGAGGACATGGAGGCGACGACGGGGCTCGACCGGGAGGCCGCCATGGCCGGCATGCGGTACGAGTACATCGACAAGCTCTGCCGCGACACCGTCGTGCGCAAGGGCGAGACCAAGGAGCAGCAGCGCTCGGTCAAAATCGACAAGTACCTGACCCACCGGTACTTCGGCATCCCCATTTTTCTTTGCATCATGCTGCTCATTTTCTGGCTGACTTTCGGGGCCATCGGCGCGACGCTGTCGGGCCTCATGGAGGTCGGCATCGAGGCGGCCATGGCGGCGGTGGCGGAGGCGCTATCGCGGTTTGGCGTCAACCCGGTCGTGGAGTCCCTCATTGTGGACGGCATCATGGCCGGCGTCGGCAGCGTCTTATCCTTTTTGCCGACCATCGTCGTGCTCTTCTTCTTCCTCTCCATCCTTGAGGACACCGGCTACATGGCCCGCGTCGCCTTCATCATGGACAGTCTCTTACGCCGCATCGGCCTTTCGGGGCGCTCCTTCGTGCCCATGCTCATCGGCTTCGGGTGCAGCGTGCCGGCCATCATGGCCACCAGGACGCTTGCCTCCGACCGGGACCGGCGCATGACGGTGCTGCTGGCCCCCTTCATGTCCTGCTCGGCAAAGCTGCCCATTTACGGCATTGTCACCATGGCCTTTTTCCCCGACCACGCGACGCTGGTCGTCATGCTGCTCTATGTGCTCGGCATGCTGACCGCCGTCTTGTACGGGCTCTTACTCGGGCGCACCCGCTTCAAAGGGGACCCGGTGCCCTTTGTCATGGAGCTGCCGGCCTACCGCCTGCCCTCGGCCGAGAGCGTCATGCTCCACCTGTGGGAGAAGGCCAAGGACTTTCTGACAAGGGCTTTCACGATTATTTTCCTCGCCTCCATTGTCATCTGGATGCTGCGCAGCTTCGACGCAAGGCTCAACCTTGTGAGTGACGCCGGCACCTCGCTTTTAGCCTCCGTAGGCCGGCTTCTGGCGCCCGTCTTCGCGCCGCTCGGCTTTAACGACTGGCGGGCGGCCACCGCCCTTGTCACCGGCCTCACGGCCAAGGAGGCCGTCGTCGCAACGCTGTCGGTCCTGACCGGCACACTCGACAAAGCGGCGCTGTCGGCGGCGCTCGCCGCCATTTTCACCACCCCCGCCGCAGCCGCCTTTTTGACCTTTACGCTGCTCTACACCCCCTGTGTCGCCGCAATGGCGGCGGCGCGAAGAGAGCTCGGCGGCACGCTCGCCATGCTCGAGATGGTGGTCGCCCAGTGCACGGTGGCCTGGGTCGTGGCCTTTGTCGTCTACCGCGTCGCGCTCATTGTGCTGTGATAGAATGGCGTCATTAAAAAACATCAGCCGCAAGGCTGATGTTTTAGAATGTCGAAAAACCTGCGGGTTTTCCGCCAGATAAGCGGTGCCTTAAGGTGGCGGTAGCCCTCCACACACCGCCTGTCGGCGGCCCTATTCGGTGCTTTTCGCCTTGTTGTCCGTGCTTTGCGTCAGCAAAGCGGTGTCCGCCGTGACGAAGCTCCCTCGAATATTGCTCGCCGACAGGTGCATGCAGTTTTGGCGGAGCGGATTTTCGTTCAGGCAAGTAAAACCGTACAGCGAATACTTGCTGTATTCGCAAGCGGTTTGCCGAAGGCTGGGCGGAAATCCGTCCGCCAAAACCGGTGCGGGGAGGACTATCGCCACCTTAGGGCACCGATTATCTGGCGGAAAACCCACAGGTTTTTCGACATATAAAAAGGGGCAATGCACCTATGTGCATTGCCCCTTTTTCGGGCAGGGCCGCGGTCGGGCCTGGCGGCAGGCTTAAAGCGAAGGAAATTGAACCCACACCGCCTTAGGTGTTCATGTTCAGGATACTGTGCATAAAGCCCTCCCCATCGGTGCTTGAGACGTCACAGGCCGCGAGTTTATCTTTGTATAAATACAGGTTGACCCGCACCGCCAGGTCCTCCACCGGATAATTGAGCACCTCGTAGCTCCACCGCACCAGCTTTTTGCCTTCGTACTTTTCAAGGTCGAGCCCGTGTGACTTCTGGAGCTCGGCATAGGCGCGGAAAAACTCATCGAGGGGCTTTGGCACTTCCACTTCGGCCACTTCCACGGCCGCGTCGCTGACTTCCCACCCGTAGCTGCGAATAAACGCGGTCCGCTCCTCGCCCGTCTTCAGTTTGACCGGCTCGACGGCAGTCACCGCCCCGGCCGCCTGCGGCTCTCCGGGGTGGGCGATATTCCAGACGACAAGCCCGACAATCAGCGCGATAACGACAACTGCGAGAATCCGCAGCCACATCTGGTTCAGTTTCATAGACATGATCACCACGGCGAACCCCTCCATTTCGTAGTAAGAGGATATGCGCGGGCGCTGTCAAGTATGCCGCCCTTCTCCCCTTCTCCTGGGCGCCAAAGACAAAAAACAGGCTGGCGATAAAGTCATTTATCACCAGCCTGTTTTTTTCGACCTTCCGATTGGCCGAGAAAATGCGTGTGAAATCCTTATTTTTTAAACACGTTTAAAAAAT
>DATMXT010000146.1:0-3518 GCA_035561375.1 Terriglobales bacterium
GCTCTCTTCAATGAGCCCCCTCAGTTTTTCCACTTCGGTTAAATTTGTCATCTCCTCATCTCCCATGTATAGTATAGCACGGAAAATTGTGTTAAAATAGTCTTGCACAGGAGGTGTGTATGATGACAGAGCTGAAAATCACCGGCATGGGCTGCCAGCACTGCGTGAACGCCGTCAAGACCGCGCTTGAAGCGGCCGGCGTCGCCTACACTGAAGTCGGCATCGGATACGCCAAAATCGAGGGCGACGTGGCAAAGGCCGTCGCCGCCATCGAAGAAGCCGGCTACGATGTGGAGAAGTAACTCCGAAATTCTTGCCCTCATGGGGCAGCACCGGGTCCCGGGGCTTGCGGCCGCGCGTTTTGCGGGCGGCAAGCCCCAGGACTTCGCCTATTACGGCGCGGCGCAGGAAGACCACCTCTTTGAAGCCGCCTCGCTGACAAAGCCGGTCTTTGCGCTCTCGCTCATCCGGTCGGGGCTTTTCGAGCTCGACCGGCCGGTGTGCGCCTATTCGGACGAGGTCATTTCGGAGGACCCCCGGGTTTCCCGCATCACGCCCCGCATGCTGCTCTCCCACTCGGGCGGGTTTGAAAACTGGGCCAAAAAGCCGCTTACGCTCCACTTTGACCCCGGATGCGGCTTTCAGTATTCGGGGGAAGGATATCACTGGCTGCAGCGGGCCTGTCCCGTCCCTCTGGATGAGCTCTGCCGTACATATGTGCTGGAGCCCTTCGGAATGGAGGACGCCCGCATGGGGTGGACGCCCGACATGGCCCCCCGAATTCCGGCCGCCGTCGACAAGGAGGGCGTGGAGCAGCCCAAACGCTCTAAGCCGGTCTTGAACGCCGCCTACTCCATGCACACGACGCTTGCCGACTACGCTAAATTTCTCGCGGGGCTTTTTGCAGCGCCCGAGTATCCCCTGATGAAAAAGCCGCAAAGCCGTCTGAACGAGGACATTGAGTGGGGACTGGGGCTCGGGCTTTTCGATGGGCTTGTCTGGCACTGGGGGGACAACGGCTGCTTCAAGGCGCTTTTCGCCTTAGACGAGGCGGGGGACGGGGCCCTGTTGTTCACAAACGGCGAGGGCGGACTGCACGTCTGCTGCGAACTCATGGAGGAGGCGACGGGCAGGCCGCTTGCGCCGATTCGTAAGTATATCATCACCGACTGACGGGGAAAGGAAGTCTATCATGGAGTTTTCAAAGCTCATTTTGACCAGGGAGAGCTGCCGGAATTTTTCTGCGGAGCCTGTCGACGAGGCGGCGCTTGTCCGCTGCATTGAGGCGGCGAGGCTCGCGCCGTCCGCCTGCAACAGCCAGCCGTGGTATTTTGTCGCGGTCACACAGCCGGAGCTTCGAAATAAGCTCGGCGCCCTGTGCCGCATGTACGGCGGCAACGCGTACGCGCAGCAGGCGGGGGCGCTTGTGGCCGTCTTTGAAGTCGGTCATCCCATCTTGAATCCAAATGTCGACCGGGACTTCGGGTGCAAGGCCTTTGCGCAGGGGGATGTCGGCATGGCGACGGCCTGTCTGACGCTGGCGGCCGCGGATGAGGGGCTTGCATCCTGCATCATGGGCACTTTTATCGACGAAAAAGTCAAGGAGCTGCTCGGCATGCCGGAGGACTGCACCTGCCGGGCCGTCGTGGCGGTGGGCCACGCGGCCGAGAAGTCCGCCCCCCGGCCTAAAACCAGAAAACCGCTCGAAGAAATTACGAGGTTTGTCAAATGATTACACTTTATTTCAGCCCCACAGGCACGACTGCGGCCGTCTGCAAAGCGATTGCGCAGGGCGAAGCCTATGACTTTACGCTGCCCGCCGCCCGGGCCGGGGCGCCCTCCTACGGGCCAAAAGACGTTGTCGCTGTAGGCGTTCCGGTCTACAGCGGGCGCATTCCGCCCGTCGCGGCCGAGTATTTAAAGACGGTCAAAGGCAATGGCGCCAGGGCCGTCGCCGTCGCGGTCTACGGAAACCGTGATTACGACGACGCGCTCTTGGAACTCTGCGACATCCTCGAAGACGCCGGGTTTGACGTAGTCGGTGCCGGCGCCTTTGTCGGCGAGCACTCCTTAAACGAGACCGTGGCGGCCGGCAGGCCGGACGCGGAGGACCTCAAAGCGGCAAAGACTTTTGGCGCGGCCGTTTCCGACAAGCTGGCCCGGGGAGAACTTAGCCGCCCGGCCGTCAAGGGAGTCCGTCCATACAAGGCGCTGGGGCCGGGAGCGGGTTACGCGCCGCAGCCGACTGACGCATGCGTCAAGTGCGGCATCTGTGAGACGGTCTGCTCAATGGGCGTCATTCATGACCTCACCGCCGACCCCGAAAAATGCATCCGCTGCTTTGCCTGCGTCAAACGGTGCCCCCACGGGGCCAGAGCCGCGGCGGCCGAAGCCTACAGCAATACGCGGGGGTGGCTTGCCGAGAAGTGCGCCGCCCGCCGAGAGCCCGAGTGGTTTGTCTGACATAACAAAGGGGTTTTTGAGTTGGAATTTGAAAATAAAATCGCGGTGATTATCCGGGAGGACCTTTTGATGTGGCAGAAGCTCAATGTCACGGCCTTTTTAATGAGCGGAATCGGCGGCACCCAGCAAATTATCGGAGAGCCTTACGTTGACGGCAGCGGGGTGACTTATCTGCCGATGGCGGGCCAGCCCATCATCATTTACGCCGCAAGCGGCCCCGAGCTCAAAGAGCTGCTGAAAAAGGCGCTCACAAAAGAGGTGCGCATGGCAGTTTACACTGAAGAGCTATTTATGACCGGCTATGATTCGGCCAACCGGGCGAAGGTTGCGGAGTATCAGACGGACGAGCTGAACCTGGTGGGCATCGGCATGATCGGCAAGAAAAATCATGTGGACAGGCTGACAAAAGGACTTAAGCTGCACGAGTGACCCGGGTGGAAGCGAACATGTCCGCCTTATTGAAAGGAACCTCCCCTTTCGGGAGGTTCCTTTTTCATCATCTTATTTCGGGAATCCGGACAAAACGCCGCCGATGCGCGCAAGGCGGTATTCGTCCTCGAAATATCCCTCCCGGTAGAGCGATTTGGCGCCGACCGACTCCACCTGAAACCCGTAAGAGGCGAAGAACCGAAGGTATTGCTCGCTGTCGCCGGTGACCGTGATTTCGGTGCGCACCAGCTTGAGCCAGTTGTCGGCTAGGTCGAGCAGCCGCTCGAGCAGCTTGCGGTGGAGCCCGTATTTATATTCCGACTGCCGCACAATGAGGATCAGTCTGCCGGTATAACAGGTGCGGGGCGTACTCCCCACCGAGAGGCCGGCGATGCCCACCACCTCGCGCTGGTCTTCCCGATGGGCCAGAAAGAAGTGATTTCGCTCGCACATGTCTCCGAACAGCATGGACATGATTTCGCTGCTCTCGGAGCTTGCGCCGAGCAGCCCCGCGCCTTTGCCGGCGCTTCGGCGCGAATCGGTTATGAAGTCCGAAATATTGTCGAACAGCGGCCGAATGGTATACCGCATTCCCGCCCCACCCTTTCCCCCGGTAAATATAAACA
>DATMXT010000147.1:0-4336 GCA_035561375.1 Terriglobales bacterium
GGCTGCAACCGGCTCCTCCAAGGGCTCTCCCGGCAGCTGGCCGCCCAAGGCGCTTGCCACCAGCTCTTTCGTGAAGTCAATGGGCATGACCGTCACAAACTCGCTCGACAAAAGCGAGTCGATTTTGAGCAGAAAGCGCACCGCGACAATGCACTCGTCGGGCGTGCGCCCGATTTTCTGTCCCACCTGCGAGACGTCGAACTGGGTCGGGGTCGAAATGTTGATGCGCTTTTCAAGGAAATTCGTCAGCGCCGTGCTCGAAGCCCCCATCATCTGGTTCATGATCTCGCCGGCTGCCGACAGATGCATCTCGTCAAGCGGCTCGAGGCTGTCGAGGTCGGAATCCTCTCCGAGCAGCACATTGACGATTGCGCGGATGTCCCGCTGCTTCATGACCATGATGTTGGAGCCCGAAAGCCCCTCGATATATTCGATTTCGGTTCCGATTGCCGGCTCCAGACTTTTGCACTCGAACTCGCCGGCAGCCATGAGCGTGACGACCGGCGTCGTGATTTCCACCTTTAAATCGAGCATGGTGGAGATGGCGGTGGCCGCCGCCCCCATGCTGATGTTCAGGATTTCGCCAATCGTATCCCTTTCCAGGCTGTTGAGCTGGTCATGCACCGTCCCCGCAGGCTTGTTGTCGGCTGTGGTCATTGTATTGCTCCCTTGTCCGTAATTTTCATACATTCACACATGGGGCTACAGGATTTCCCGAACTTTGACCGCTTTCCGGTTTCTGTTCATGCCCATGCTCCCGGTAAACCAGATCTTTTCGCCAACCGCCAGGCGGATGTCCTGCCGGGCGTGCTGTCCGACCCGAATGACGTCGCCCACCTGCAAGTTGACGATGTCCCCGATTGTGAGCTGCGTCGTCCCCAGAACTGCGTGTATTTCAAGCTGAGAATTTCGGATGCGTCTGAGCATGTCCTCCCGAAGCTCCTCCTCCTGCGACGCATCCGCCTGCCGTTTGGGGGCCAGCTTGTTTTTGGCCACCTGCTCAATGATGCGCTCTAAATTGATGCAGGGAATGCTGATTCCCAGCGTCCCTTTGACGGTGCCGATTGCCACGTCCATCATCACGATGATGACGACCTCCTCCATCGGCACGGCCTGGAGCAGCCGCGCGTTGGTCTCAACCTGCTGAAAGACCGGGTCGGTCTCAATGAGGTTGGACCAGGCCTCTTTAAAGAAGACCGACATCTGCCTGAACACTTTCGACATGAGGGCCATTTCAATTTCCGTGAACTCGTGCTCTTCGGAGTAGACGCTTCCGGCGCCGCCCAAAAGCCGGTCCACGAGGGCGAAAGTCACCCCGTTTGTGAGGTCGAAGAGCACGGCCCCCTCAATGGGCTTGATGTCGAAGACGCCGATCATGATGCTGTCGCTCAGAGCGTTGTTGTACTCGTAATACGGAAGCTCCTCAATGGAGGAGACGCTGATTTCACAGTAGGTCCGAAGCACGCCGGAAAAATAGGACGCCAGATGCCGCGCAAAGTTCTCGTGAATGCCAAGCAGGGTTTTGGTCTGCTCCTTTGTGAGCTTTTTCGGTGTTCTGAAATCGTAGTTCTTGACTCTTTTGGCACTTTTGGCCGCCTCGGCCTCAGCTTTGGCCTTCGCGGCGTCCTCGCTTCGCAGCGCATCCAAAAGCTCGTCAATCTGACTTTGCGACAGGACTTCCGGCACCCTTTTTTCCTCCCTTCCGCACGCAACCCCCGCGGCGTTTTGTTATTCCGGACGAGTCAGTTTCTTCTTGCCGCCCGGCGTGTAAATTCTGCGGTAGAACTCCTCCATTTTGGAGACGATCTCCTCGGCCGACTCGAGCACATAGTATTTCTTGTCGCTCACAAGGGTGATGAGCCGGTCGGGCGTGACTTCCACCGATTCAATGAGGTTGGCGTTGAGGTAAATTTTCTCGTTGTTCATTCTTGTCAGCTCAATCACGGGGTGCAGCTCCTTTTCTCCGGCAAGTTTTTTGCCGTTCATGGGGTTGTGCGGGTCAGGTGACGGGAGCCGCGGCTCCCGTCACCTTCCCGAATTACCGCTTGAGGTTGACGAGCTCCTGGAGCATTTCGTCCGAGGTCGTGATGACGCGGGCATTGGCCTGGAATCCGCGCTGGGCCATGATCATTTCAGTGAACTCCTTCGAGAGGTCGACGTTGGAGGCCTCGAGGGCGCCGGAGACCAGTTTTCCCACGGCGCTGTCCCCCGGTATGCCGTAGACCGGCTCGCCGGAGTTTGACGACTTGGCAAAATAGCAGCCGCCGCACTCAAGCAGGGCGTCCTGATTGGTAAAGCTCGCAAGGCCGACCTGGCCCAAAATTTCAGTCGCGCCGGTATCGTCGACGCCGGTGATGACGCCGGTCGACGAGACGCTGATGCTCGAGTAGTTTTCGAGGTCGGAGACGTTGATGATTTCGGGCGTGTACCCGTCGGAAAGCTCGTCACCCGACGCGCCCATGACAAAGTTGCCGTTCGAGTCGACCAGGTTGCCGGCGACGTCGAAGTACAGGTGTCCGACCTTGGTGTAGAACTCGTTTTCATTGGCGTCCTGCACGATGAAATAGCCGGAGCCGTCAATGTACTGGTCGAGCGCGCGGTATGTGGTGGACATGCCGCCGGTCGTGTGCAGCACGTCGATTGAGGCGACCTGCGCGCCGTAGCCGATCTGCGAGGCGTTGGTGCCGCCGACCGCCGTCGTGCCCTCGTTGCCGGGGCGAAGCATCAGATAATACACGTCGGAGAAAGTGACCCGGCTCGACTGATAGCCGGCGGTGCTGACGTTTGCGATGTTGTTGCCGATGACATCCATCATGGTCTGATGGCCCTGAAGTCCCGAAACCGCGGACGAAAGAGATTTTAACATGTTTTTTTTCCTCCATTTCGGACCGTTTGGCGCCTCTCCGTCAGGGAGGGGCGCGAATAGCCTCCATAAGGACCGGCTATATGATCACGGCGCCGTCTATTTGTGTAAATACGTTTTCCGTGATGTCGCGGCCCCCCATGGCCGTCACGACCGTGTTGTCCGCAACGCTCACGATGAATGCCCTCTGGTCCATTAAGACCAGCGTCTTCTGTACGCCTTTTTGCCCCGCTTTGCCGATTGCGTCCTGCAGCCGCAGCATGTCGCTGTCAGTCAGGGCAATTCCGCGCTCCGACATGCGGACCTGCGCGTGCTTGGAGAAGTCCGGCTCCTCTCTCCTGACCTGCGCGTCCCGAAAGACTTCGTCAAAGGACTTGCGCGCTCCCGCGACGCCTTCCGTTTCCTGCGGAGAGGACTGCACTTTCCGGACTGCCGCGTCAAGCGTCAGGGCGCCGGCGAGAATCTGGTCAATTTGCATCTGTGCCGTCACCGCCCACGTCTGTCACGTCTGTTTCCGTCTCCGTCTCAGGGTCCGGGGTTGCCGGCTCCTCGCTTGCCGCAGCGCCGGCAGTGACCGCGAGAATGTCGGAGGCCTCGTAGTACATTCCGCCGACCAGCACATAGGGCGTTCCCTTGTCAAAGGCCACCTGCTCGACACTGCCCGAGAGAACCACTTCCGAGCCGTCCGCCGCAGTGCCCAGGACCTCCACGTTTTTCCCAATGAGGGAGACGGCGTAGGAGGTGGCGTTCGAGGCCGTGAGCGCTTTAAGCTGGGCCAGCGTCGTGTACTGGACGAGCTGCGCCATGTAGTCGGCCGTGTCCACCGAGTCGTACATGGTCTGATTTTGCATCTGGGCCGACATCAATGTGAAGAAGTCGTCTATCGAGAGGGTGCTGTTCTCCTCGCTCTTCTTTTTTGCATCCGCGACGCTCAGCGTGCTGCTCGTGGTGTTGTAAAAATCCGCGCTGCTTATTGGCATGAAACTTAGCTCCTTTCCTTAAACTCTTACGCTCAGCATTCCGGCCGGAATGTACGTCGCCGGAATGACGTTTGCGCGAATTTCCCGCTCGTCTTCGGCGTACCGGGTCTGTCCCTGCGCGTATGCGCCGCCGTCATGCCGGGACTGCGAGAATCCGTTTGCGAAAAACGAGGCGCCGCTCTGGGGGTCGGCCTTGACCTGCGTGCGAATGTCAAGGTGCGTGACCTCGTAGTTTTTGGCGAGCGCGTCTTTGAGCTCCTGCGCTCCCCCTGAGAGCAGCTTTGCCGCCTCGTCCGAGTGGGCCGTGACCGTCAGCGCGAGGTTTTTGCCTTCGCAGGTCATGCGGATTTCGAGTTTTCCAAGGCCCGCGGGGAAGAGCTTCATGTCAAATGTGCAGGAGCCCTCCTCCGGCATTTTCTGCGACGCCCTCGTCACCTCTCCCGCAACCTGCTCGAAAACAGGCCGCTGCGGCTGTCCGGCGCCGTCCGGGGAT
>DATMXT010000148.1:0-4133 GCA_035561375.1 Terriglobales bacterium
ATACTACTTACGGTGTAATTATGTTACAGCAATTTGACACAAGGACAAAAAGAGGAGGAAACCCCATGAAGAAAACCCTGTTCCCGCTGCTGGCGCTGGTGTTATGCTTTGGCCTTGCCGCCTGCACAACCACCGAGCCCACATACACTGCCGGCACCTATGAGGCCACCGCAGACGGGTATGGCGGAGATGTGACCGTGAAAATGGTCTTCGACGCCGACAAAATCACGTCGGTCGAGGCCACCGGCGCCTCCGAGACCTCCGGCGTCGGCTCCAAGGCCATCGATGAGCTGCCCGCCAAGATTGTCGACAAGCAGTCGGCCGAAGTCGACAAGGTCGCGGGGGCGACCGTCACCAGCACCGCCATCATCGAAGCCGCCAATGCCTGCATCGCCGAGGCCAAGGGCCAGTAGCGCACCGCAACGACCGCCGACACGGCGGCCGGTACATAGGATATGAGGGCACAAAACCGGGCTACGGCCTGGGGCAAGCCCGTCGGAATGGGGAAAGCGGCACTGACAAAGTGCCGCTTTTTCGTCTTATGCCGCACCGCGCATGCGCGCTCCGCCCGTGCCTGAAAGTTTTGCGGCGCCCGCTTTCCCTTGTTTACAGCAGGGAAATACTGTGCTAAAATGCTGGTAATACTCGGACTGCATATGGAGGACGGCATGAAAGAACTGATTCTGAGCGTTTTGAAGCGCGAAATTGAAAAATCCACCGGCTGCACCGACCCGGGCTCAGTGACCCTGGCCGTCTCGCGGGCGGCGCGGGCGCTCGGCGCCGCCCCCGAAAGTGTGGCCGTGACCGTGAGCCCAAACCTCTATAAAAACGGCGTGAGCGTCGGCGTGCCCGGCACCGGCAAGCGGGGACTTGACATTGCGGCGGCGCTCGGCTGTTTGATTGACAGGAGCGAGGAGGGCCTCGCGGTGCTCGACTATGTGACGCCCGAAATCCTTGTAAAAGCCGAGGCTTTTCTGGCGGCGGGCGGGGTGACGGTCTCCTACGCCGACTTTCCCGACCCGCTGTTTGTGCACGCCGTGGTCAAAGGCGGCAGCCACACGGCCGTCGTCGACATTGCGGCCGATTACTCGAACATCATCCACATTGAAAAAGACGGGGTGACCCTCGCCGACAAGGACTTTGCAAAGCCCGACGAGAGCAAGGACCTCTTTTTGACCTACGGTTTAAAAGAGCTGTACGACTGCATCCTGACGATGGAACTTGACGAGCTTCGGTTTTTGCTCGACTTTGCGCAGGTCAATCTGGCGGCCGCAAGGACCGGGCTTTCAGACGAGACGCTCAGGCTCGGAAAGTCCCTTGCGGCGCTTGACGACAATTCCCCGACCCGGAGCAACCGCATTTCGGCCAAGGCCAGAGCCATGACGGCCGCGGCAGGCGAAGCCCGCATGCAGGGGCTGATTATCCCGATCATGGCCATTGCCGGAAGCGGCAACCACGGCATCACGAACTTCATCGGGGTCAAGGTGGTTGCGGACGAGCTCGGGGCCGATGAAGTGACCACCGCCCGGGCGCTGTGTATCAGCTCGATGGTCACGGTCTACATAAAGGGCTATGTCAAGCGCATGACGGCCTTTTGCGGCTGCTCCATCGCGGCCTCGGCCGGCGTCGCCGCGGCAACCGTGTATCTGCTGGGCGGCGCCTTTGAGCAGGGGGTCTTGGCCATGCATTCCTTAATCGGGACCTTAGGCGGCATGTTCTGCGACGGGGCCAAGGAGTCCTGCGCCTTAAAGCTGAGCACCGCCGCGATGACGGCCGTGCAGTTCGCCTATCTGGCGGCGGACGGCGTGGGGCTTCCGGCCGGTGTCGGCATCATCGGCAACACGATTGAGGACACCTTTTACAACCTGGGCCAGCTCAACAACCCCGGCATGACTGAGACCGACCGCGTCATTGTGAAGCTCATTGAACGTTCCCGCAGCCAGAGGCGGGGAGAGTAAAATAAACACCGGATTTTTAAGGGGGTGGTATGGATGGCCAAAAGGGCGTGTACAGGCACAGTGAATTCAACCGAGTATGACAGGCCATTCAAAACAAACATATCGGGAGGTAACCAAAATGATTCACAACACCCCTTCGAAATATCTGGACGACAAGGAAGTCAACACCCTCCGGGCCGCTTTTGAGCACCGGGCCCAGTGGTTTTATCTTCTGTGCGAGCAGCTTGAAAAACACGGCATCAATCTGGACGAGGCCGGCCGGGAGGCCATTTTCAGCTGCGGCGTGATGCACGGCAACACAAAATATCCCGCAGGCGACGACCTTCTTGCGTTTTGCGACGCTTTTTTGCCCGAGACCATTCAAAAGGTGCTTGAAGTTGAGATGGAGAAATCCGAGGACGAGGTCAAACTCGACTTCCACTATTGCCCGCTTGTGGCCGCGTGGCAGAAAATGACGGATGACGAGGAGAAAATCCAGCACCTGTGCGACATTGCGATGGACGGCGACCGCGGCGTGATGAGCACCCATCCGGGCTTCAAGTTTGAACTGACCGACACCATTACGACCGGATGTGCGACCTGCAAAATCAGAATCTCAAAAGTGAAATAGCCGCTTTTTCCACGCGGCAGCACATATGCGAAAGGAGTTGAAAACCATATGTTACCACCGAGAGCCGACACCATTTTTACGGGCGGGAAGTTCATCACAATGGAGGAGGACGTGCCTATTGCGCAGGCCGTCGCCGTCGGCGGCGGGCGGTTTTTGTCGGTCGGAAGCCTGGAAGAGGCCATGAAGTATGCCGTGGAGGGCACCGAGATTGTCGACCTTGGGGGCAAAACCGTCATTCCCGGAATTATTGAGAGCCACGCCCACCCCTGCTATTACGGGGACCAGTGCGCCACCATCAACCTGTCCGGAGAGGCCACCACTTCCATGGAGAACGTGTTAAAGAAAGTGGCCGCGGCCGTCGCCAGGACTCCCAAAGGGACATGGCTTTTCGGCTGGGGTTGGGACGAGGCCAAGTTCAGGGAGGGGGCGAATCCCATCACGGCCGCGGACCTCGACACGGTGTCGCCCGACAACCCCGTCTTCATCAAGCGGACCTGCGGCCATGTGGGCGCCGTCAATACGCTGGCCATGGAGCTCTGCGGCATCACAGCCGATGTGGAGCCGCCCGTCGGCGGGAAAATTTTTAAGGATGAAAAGGGCGTGCCGACCGGCGTCATCTCGGGCGCCGTGCAAAACTGGATTCCCTTTCCGAGGCCCACCGATGAGCAGATCATGGAGCTCATCGCCACCGACATTCAAGACGAGCTCTTTGGCAAGGGCATCACGACCACGACCGAAATGGCGGCCGAGGCCCGGTTTGTCAAAATTTATCAGCAGCTGCAAAAGCAGGGCCGGCTGAAAATGCGCATCCGGTTTTACACCTTTGCCCGCAGCAACATCAACTGCCCGGCGACCTTGGCCGAGACCGTCAAAGTCGGGCTCATGAGCGGCTTTGGCAACGACACGCTGCGGTTTGCCGGCATGAAGTACCTCTTGGACGGGAGCACCGGCGGCAAGACGGCGGCCTTCTCGGTCCCGTATGTCGGCGAGCCCGACAACTTCGGCACCCTCTACAACGACCAGGACGAGCTCTGCGCCGACATGCTGCTGACAGCCCAAAACGGCCTGCAGGCGAGCCTGCACGCCATCGGCGACGTGGCCATTGAGCAGGCGCTCAGGGGCGTCGAGTACTGCCTCGCCCACGGCGTCGACGTCGCGCCGCTGCGCTTTCGCTTTGAGCATGTCGAGTCCCCATCCGTCGACCAGATTGAGCGCATGAAAAAGTACGGCATCCTTGTCGGCACCTCGGCCGGCTTCATTTACGCACTGGGGGACTCGCACTACAACGTGATGGGCCCTGAGCGCGTCCAGTGGGCTTTCCCGAACAAGGAGTATGTCGACCGCGGCATGGTCTTCGCCTGCAACAACGACTGCCCCGTCTGCGACATCAACCCGATGCTCGGCATCTACTCCATGGTCTGCCGCAAGACCCAGGGTGGCAAGAGCTTCGGCACGGCGCAGCGCATCGACCGCATGCAGGCGCTCAAAGCCTACACGGTAAACGCCGCGAAAATGCTCTTTGACGAGGACATCGTCGGCTCCATGAAGGCCGGCAAATATGCCGA
>DATMXT010000149.1:0-3865 GCA_035561375.1 Terriglobales bacterium
GCCTTGAAGACCTGAGTGGTATCGATGTGCCCCGTGTCGTGCGGGAGGTCGCCCGCATCGCCTTTGCGGGGGACGGGGAGGATGACGGCGGCCCGGAAGTCAAGCCGGCCGACCGGCTTCGCGCCCTCGACATGCTGGCAAAGCATTTGAGCCTCTATGAGCCGGGCGAAAAAGCCAAAGAGGCGGCCGGCGGCGTCGTCATCCTGCCCGAAGTGCTGCCGGAGGAGGAGGGGCCATGACCGCCCCTGTCTGGACGCCCCAGCCAAAGCAGGCCGTCTTCATGTCCCGCCCCGAGTACGAGGCCCTCTACGGCGGCGCTGCGGGGGGCGGGAAATCGGACGCCCTCGTCGTCGAGGCCCTGCGGCAGGTCGAAGTTCCCCATTATAAGGGCCTCATCCTGCGCAAAACCGGCCCGCAGCTGGCCGAGCTCATTGACAAGTCGAAATGCTACTACCGGGCCGCCTGCCCCGGCGCGCGGTACAGCGAGACGGCCCGCACATGGACTTTCCCGTCGGGCGCCAAGGTTCTGTTCGGCTCCATGCAGTACCCCAAGGACCGCGTGAAATACCAGGGCACAGCCTATGACTACATCGCCTTTGACGAGGCGACCCACTTCACTTACGACGAGTACAGCTACTTATTTTCCCGCAACCGGCCGAACGGCCCGGGCACGAGGGTCTACATGCGGGCCTCGGCCAACCCCGGCGGCGTGGGGCACGCCTGGGTCAAGGCGCGGTTCATCTCGCCCGCCCCGCCCCTGACCCCGATTTGGGAGGACCTGCGCTACACGGACGAGGCCGGGCAGCCCCAGACCCGCCGGCAGAGCCGCATATTTGTGCCCTCGACGGTGTTCGACAACAAGGCCCTGCTCCAAAACGACCCCCTCTACGCGGCGCGCCTCGCCGCCCTGCCCTCGGCCGAACAGCGAGCCCTCCTCTATGGCGACTGGGACACCTTCTCGGGGCAGGTCTTCACCGAGTGGCGCAACGACCCCGCCCGGTACGGCGACCGCAAATTCACCCACGTCGTCAGCCCCTTCAAAGTGCCGGGGAGTTGGCGCATTTGGCGGGCTTTCGACTGGGGCTACCGCAAGCCCTTCTCCTGCCACTGGTACGCCGCGGACGGGGACCGGCGGCTCTACTGTGTCCGCGAGCTCTACGGCTCGGCGGGCGAGCCCGACGTGGGGCTGCGCTGGGAGCCGGCCCGTGTCGCCGCCAAAATCAAGGCCATTGAGGCGGAGGATGAAAATCTTAGAGGCAAACAAATTTTCGGCGTCGCCGACCCCGCCATATTCGGCGACTCGGGGGCGGGCGAGAGTGTGGCCCGGCTCATGGAAAAAGAGCGGATTTACTTCGAGCCCGGCGCAAACGCCCGGCTTGCCGGAAAAATGCAGGTGCACCACCGCCTCGCCTTTGACGGCGAGGGCATTCCGATGCTCTATGTCTTCTCGACCTGCGTCCACCTGATTCGCACGCTGCCGGCCCTCGTCTACGACGCCGCCGACGTCGAGGACGTCGACACCAAGGGCGAGGACCACGCCTATGACGAGCTGCGGTACATCTGCATGAAAAACCCCATCACGCCCCGCCCGCAGGCGGTGAAGCCTGTGCAGGGGGACGACCCGCTCGAGCTTGCGGGCCCCGCGAAATACGACAGCTATCAATTCTATAAAAGGATGTGACGACACATGAATGTGACTGAGCTCATGCTGAAACTGCGAAAGCCCTTTATGCCGCCTGCGGCGGGCAGTGCCGCCGACATGTCGGCGGCGGGTGGCCCGGATGCGGGTGCGCTGCTGCCCGCAGAACCCGCCGCCGGCGCGCTGCCGGTGGGGGAGAAAGAGGTGCAAAAGGCCATCGAAGCGCTTGTCAAGTACAAGGCCGGCAAGGCCGCGCTCGAGGCCCGCATCATTGAGGACGAGCGGTGGTACAAGCTGCGCCACTGGGAGGTCATGCGGGGCAAGAGGCCCGAAGCGACCCGCCCGGCGCCCACCTCGGCCTGGCTCTTCAACACGCTGCAAAACAAGCACGCCGACGCCGCCGACAACTACCCGCAGCCAAACGTGCTGCCCCGCGAGCCCATGGATGAGGCGGCGGCCGAGAGCCTCTCACAGGTGCTGCCGGTCATTTTGGAGCGAAACGGCTTCGAGGGGACCTACAGCGAAAACTGGTGGGAAAAGCTCAAGCACGGCACCGCGGCCTACGGGGTCTTCTGGAACGGGACGCTGGAAAACGGCGTGGGCGACATTGACCTGCACAAAATCGATTTGCTCAACATTTTCTGGGAGCCGGGGATAACCGACCTCGAAAAATCCAAATACCTCTTTGTCGTCGACCTCGCGGACAAGGGCGAGACGCAGGCCGTCTACCCGCAGCTTCTCGGCAAGTCGGCGGGCGCCGTCATTGACGTCGCGCAGTACGTCTATGACGACGAGGTCGACACGACCGACAAGGCCCTCATTGTCGACTGCTACTACAAAGTGCGGGCGGCGGACGGGCGCACGCTCCTCCATCTCATGAAGTTTTGCGGCGAGACGCTGCTCTTCGCCTCGGAAAACGAGGCGCGCTACCAAAATCGCGGATTTTACGACCACGGCAAGTTTCCCGTCGTCTTCGACGTGCTCTTTCCCGAAAAGGGCACGCCGGCCGGGTTTGGCTATGTCGCCATCACAAAGGACCCGCAGCTCTACATCGACAAGCTGGGCGGCTGCCTGCTCGAAAACGCGCTGCTCGCCACCCGCCCGCGCTACTTCGTCTCTGACGCCTCCGGCATCAACCGGGAGCAGTTTCTCGACCTCGCCGAGCCCATTGTCGAGGTGGCGGGGGCCCTCGACGAGGCCCGCGTGCGGCAGATTCCGGTCACGCCCTTGTCCGGCGTCTATTTCAACATTTACCGCCAGAAAATCGAGGAGCTCAAGGAGACCTCCTCCAACCGCGACTTCAATTCGGGCGGCTCCTCGGGCGGCGTGACGGCGGCGGCCGCCATCGCGGCCCTGCAGGAGGCGGGCTCCAAGGCCAGCCGCGACATGATTGCGGGCTCGTATCGGGCCTACACGGCCATGGTCTACCTCGCCATTGAGCTCATCCGCCAGTTTTACGACGAGGCCCGGACCTTTCGGATTACGGGGGAGTCGAGCCGACCGCTGCCGGTGGGGAGCGCGCCGCCCGCTGCCGGTGGCAGATACAGGGCGGCAAGCGAGTGGCAGCAACTTAGGGATTTTGAAGGGAGCCCCGCCGACCGCACAAAATCCCTAAGTTGCAACAGGGAAGATGAAGGGAGGCGAGCGAGTGGAGAGTTCGCTCCCCCGCCGCCTGTGGCGGATACAGGGGGGGCGGACGAGTGGCAGCGACTTGGTTTTTTGGAGGGAGCTCCGCCGACTGAACAAAAAACCTTAGTCGCAACAGGGTCGCACTTAGGGATTTTGGAGGGAGCTCCGTCGACTGAACAAAATCCCTTAGTTGCAACAGGGAAAGAACTTGCACGGTGGCAGAAAAAGGTCGCCCGGCTGTCGGCTGAAATCAGACAGTTAAAATCGGAGCAGAGCCGCGCCGAGCGGGGGCTTGCCCAGTGGGGCAAAGTTGTCGACAGCACGCTGGCCCAAATCGCCCTCTCCCACGGGGCGCAGGTGGGCGAGGGGGCGTGGGAGATCGTCGTGCCCCTGATTCGGGTCTACGAGAACGACAGCGACTACACCGTGACGACCTCCGTGACCCCGGACGGCAAAAACTACCTCGTGCGGGTCGAAAAGCGTGTGAAGCATTGAGAAAAGGGAATACATAAAATGTTCAAAATTCTTATCGAAAATCGCACCATGGTGCGATTTTGTATGGGCACCTGACCGGTATAATCCGCATCCGTATTACAG
>DATMXT010000150.1:0-4090 GCA_035561375.1 Terriglobales bacterium
TAAAAAAGGTCTGCGAAAAAGGTCCGCGCCTTTGGGCGCGGACCTTCTGCTTTTGGAATTGCGGGATTACCCGAGATAGGCTACCGCGTTTTCGGCCGCAATGGTGCCGAAGACGATGTTGACGGCGGCGGGGTTGGCACCCCAGGTGCCCTCGCTTGTGCACTCGCCCGCGGCGTAGAGGCCGGGAATGGCGGCGCCGTCCGGCGTCAGCACTTCGGCTTTGACGTTTGTGGCAATGCCGCCGAAAGTGCCCTGCACGCGGCAGGTCATGCGGCAGGCGTAGTAGGGGGCCTCGTCAAAGGTCATGTTGAGCATGGCGCGGCCGAAGGCCTCGTCCTTGCCGGCGGCGACATAGCCCTTGTACTGCTCAACGGTCGCCGCAAGGTTTGCGGCATCCACATTGATTTTTCCGGCCAGCTCCTCAATGGTGTCGGCACTGACGTAGAGGCCGAGGTCGCCGTAGTGGCGCACGTCGCCGACACCCTGCGCAATGGAGTTGTCGAAAATGGCCCAGCCGCTGCCGCCCTGCTCAACAACTTTGGGCCCGACGCCGTAAGCGCCCTGGTCGTTGACAAACCGCTGTCCCTGGTCGTTGACGAAAATGGCGCCGGTGTTGAAGAGGCTGCCATGTAATAATAGTACCCGTTGCCCTTGGTCGTGTAAGTGAAGTTGACGCGAATGTAGTCCATGTCGCGCAGCTCGGCGCCCGCGGCCTGCGCCATCAGGTGGCCGTCGCCGGTCGCGCCGACCGTACAGGAGCTGCCGTAGCCCCCCAGGGCCGCGTTGTAGGAGGAGACCATCTCGTTGTTGGCGGCAAACCCGCCGGTCGTCAGGATGACAGCCTTTGTCGAAATGGTGTAGTCGCCCGCGTCGGTCGAGACCTTGACGCCGGACACCGCCCCGTCCTTCATGACAAGCTCAGTGGCTTTACTGCCGGTGCGCACGTCAACGCCGGCTTTCTCGCACTCGGCTTTCAGGGCCGAAATGATGGAGACGCCGAGCTCTCCGACCTCGCGGGAGGTGGCGAGCGCGGTCTGCCCGCCGGCCACCGTCAGCATGGCGCCGATGCTGCGCAGCCAGTCGGCGGCCTTGCCGTTGCCCTTCGCCAGCGCCTCAAAGGCCTCGGCCGTGCCCTTCGGATTGCCGCTGGTCAGCGTTGCGGCCAAGGCGTCGCCGGTCACGTCGCTGCCGAGCGCCAGATGGGTTTTGTCCTCGACGGCGCCAAAGCCCTCAATGGAGTAGTTGGAGGTGCCGCCCACGATGTCGAGCTTCTCAAGCAGAATGACTTTCTTGCCGGCTCCGGCCGCCTTGACGGCCGCCGTCATGCCGGCGCCGCCGCCGCCGATGACGACGATGTCGGCCGCGGTGTCCTTATGCGCCGCCTCGGAGGCGACGGCGCCCGAGAAGGCCCCGGGGTCTCCGCCCGCCTGCGTGATGCAGTCGCGCACGGCCGTCAGCATGGCGGCGCTTGAAATGGTGGCGCCGCTGACGAGGTCAAGGGCGAGCGACTGGTTGTCGACGATGAGCTTCGGGTAGAGCGCCACCGGCACCGAGCCGGTGTTGTGGGTCTCGTCCTCAGAGACGACCTCGACGGCCTCAATCTTGTCGGCCCCGAGGGTTACCTTGAGCACGATGGCGCCGTTACGGCCTTCGCCCACGCCGTAGTAGACGCCGGGCGCCATGCCGGAGACCGGCTCCTCGGGGGCCGCGGTCTGCGCTGCGCAGCCGGCGGCGCCAAAGACGAGGGCGAGCGCCAAAAGGCATGCCAAAAGGGGTCTGCACTTCATAGTGATTCTCCTTTTCATACGTTTTGGGAGGTTGTCAACAGCTCCCATTGATGATATGCTAAACTCTGGGGCGACAACAGTGTCAAGAGGTGAAATTATGATGGCGACAATTCATTCGCTGACCGACAGCATCGGCGTAACGGCCGAAACCGTACGGCATTACAGGGAAATGGGACTGCTGCACCCCGCGGTGCGGGACAACGGATATTATGATTATTCTGTGGACGACGCCTTGACCGTGCTGCTCGCCCGCGAGCTGCGCAGCTACGATCTGCCGCTGTCCCAGACCCGCGATTTTTTCAAGCACGCGACGCTTCATCAGTACCTCGGCATGCTCGACGCGCGGCAGGAAAAACTGGAGCGGCGCCTCGACTTGCTGCAACTGGAGATTAAGCGCATGCAGGAGACCAGAGTCTACGCGAGCTGCGGCGTGCGCATTTTGAACGGCGTCGAGGAGTTCGACGGCCCGGCGACCTGGGCCGTAGGGGCCTTAAGCCGGGCCGGGGGGCTTCGGGCGGGCCGCGGAAAGCTGCTGTCGCGCTGGACCGCCCATCTGCCCTTTACCTACGTCTCGGCCACCATCCCGCTTGCCGAGCTGAGCGCGCGCAAGGAGGGCCCTTATGCGCTTGAAGTCGGCGCGGGGGCCCTGTGCCACTATGTCGACGAGTTCAAGCTGCCGCTGCCGGACGACGCCCATTTTCAGCCCGGCGGCCATTTCGTGCGCACCTGCATCGCGACCCGGGACATCCTGTCCATCGGCCCCGCAGACCTTGCGCACCTGCACCGATACGTGGAGGAGCGGGGCTATGTCTACGCCAGCTGCACCGGCTGCCGGCTGCTCTTCATTGAAAACGCCGGCCGGCGCCCCCTCTACTACGTACTCATTTGGGTACGAGTTGAGCCCAAATAGGCTTTGCGCCTTGAAAAATGCCTCCTTTTGGTGGTATATTGAAAATATCAATTAGGGAGAGGGATGTTGTGGTATGGAAAAGAAACTGCCGGTGCTTGAGGGAATCCGGGTGCTCGATTTCACAAGGGCGATTGCGGGGCCGCTCTGCGGCGCATACCTGGCCGACATGGGGGCCGAGGTCATTAAAATCGAGCCGGTCGGCGGAGACCCAAGCCGGGCAAGGCCCCCCAAAGTGGGGCAGTTTGCCGGCTACTTCACCAACTGCAACCGCGGCAAGAAGTCGTTTGCGATAGATTTGAAGTCGGAAGAGGGTAAAACGGCCTTCGCAAAGCTCATCGAGACGGCCGACGTGCTGCTTGAGAACAACCGGCCCGGCGTCATGGACCGGCTGGGTTTTGGCGTAGAGGGCTGCAAGAAGCTAAACCTCAACCTGATCTACTGCTCGGTCTCGGGCTACGGGCAGACGGGGCCCTACGCCCACCGTCCGGCCTATGACCTTGCGGCGCAGGCCATGGGCGGCGTCATGCACATCACCGGCACGAAGGACACCATTCCGCTGCTGCCGGGCCCCGCAATGGCCGACGTCATGACGGCCCAGAACGCGACGATCGGCATTCTGCTCTCGCTCTACGGGCGGCTGACGACCGGCATCGCCCAGCGCGTCGACACCTCGCTCGTCGAGGCGTCGGTCGCAAGCCAGCTCGCCCAGTCGCCGGCCTATCTCATCGACCGCAAAATCCCCATGCGGGACGGCAGCCGGTTCAACGACGCCTGTCCCTACGAGGCCTATAAGGCTAAGGACGGCTATTTCGTCTTTGCCGACGCCCGCTCCTGGAAGATGTTCTGCGAAGAGGTCATCGAGATGCCGGAGCTCACGGACGACCCCCGCTTTGCCAAAGGAGAGACCCGCATCCGGCACCGTGAAGAGCTTCGAGCCATCATCGAGGACTGGGCCGCCGACAAGACGGTGGCCGAGATCGTCGCGGCCAAGGCGCCGCTGCTGCCCTGCGCGCCGGTCAACAACTTCGAGCAGGTCTACCAGGACGAGCACATCCGGGTGGCCCGCGAGATGTTCATTGAAGTGCCGCTGGCCGACGGCAACAAAATGACCATCACGAACAACCCCATCAAGATGAGCGACTTTAAGTGCCGACCCGAAAAGGGCCCGAGCCTGCCGGGCGGCGACAACGACGACATTTTAGGCGAGCTCGGCTTTGACAAGGACACCGTCGCCGACTGGCGCGCCCGAGGGCTCATCAGCTGAATATCGGGAGAGCTTTTACATATCAATAACTAAGGCGGCGGGAACCCTCCCCACACCGCCTGTCGGCGGCCCTATTCAGTGCTTTTCGCCTTGTTGTCCTTGCTTTGCGTCAGCAAAGCGGCGTCCGCC
>DATMXT010000151.1:0-2464 GCA_035561375.1 Terriglobales bacterium
CCGTGGGGAGCACTCGGGGCGGACTATGTGCTCGACTGCACCGGCAAATTCACAACGGCCGAGCAGTGCCAGGCCCATCTCGAGGCCGGCGCAAAGAAGGTCATCATCTCGGCCCCCGCAAAGGACAGCACTCCCACTTTTGTATACGGCGTAAACCTCGACGCCTACCGGCCGGAGATGAAAGTCATCTCCAACGCCTCCTGCACCACAAACTGCCTGGCCCCCCTGGCCAAGGTCGTCAACGATAAATTCGGCATTGTCGAGGGCCTGATGTCGACGGTGCACGCCTATACCGCCACCCAGAAGACCGTGGACGGGAACTCCAAGAAGGACTGGCGCGGCGGCCGGGCCGCCGGCGTCAACATCATCCCCTCGAGCACCGGCGCCGCCAAGGCCGCGACCCTCGTCATTCCCGAGCTCAAAGGACGGCTGACCGGCATGTCGCTGCGGGTGCCGGTTGCCGACGGCTCCATTCTCGACCTGACCGTGCGCCTTGCCACCGAGACGACTTACGAGGAGATCTGCCGGGAGATAAAGTCCGCCTCCGAGACCACTATGCGGGGCATCATCGAGTACAGCGAGGAGCCGCTTGTGTCGTCAGACATCCTGCACAACCCGCACACCTGCATTTTCGACGCCAAGGCCGGAATCATGCTGTCGCCGACCTTCGTCAAGCTGATGGCCTGGTACGACAACGAGTGGGGCTATTCCTGCAAGATGCTCGACCTTGTCGCCTATATCGCAAAGGCGGACGGGGCGGTCTGAGGCCTCCGCCGCCGAAAGCCCTCCGACAGCCTGCGGGCAGCGCTTGACTTTGCCCGTAAAATCGGGTACTCTATTGGGGCCATTCGTTTCGGACACATTTAATAACCACCATATTGCCTCATCTTTCAGGTCGCACTACCCGGGGAGTCAGCGGTGCCCTGTACCCGCAATCCGCTATAGCGGGGGGGAATGCCTGCGCGAGGGTCGCCACTGTGCGGTCTGCGCGGCGAGGGTCTGCGATGAGAGACAGGTCCTGCGCAATCGGAAGCTGTGAACCATGTCAGGCGGGGAACCGAGCAGCATTAAGCAGTATCTCCGATGTGCCGCGGGCTTGCCTGTTTCGAGCCGTCCCCGCCGTTAACGCGGGTAGCGGCGCATTCGACCGCAGGCTGTGCGATCTGAAAGATGGGGCAATTTTTAAGGTGTGAACGCAAAAAAGGCAAAAGGGAGGGACGGTCCATGTATCAGGCGCTGTACAGAAAGTGGCGGCCCGCCACCTTTGCCGAAATGTCGGGCCAGGAGGCTGTCCGCACGGTCCTCAGCCGCGAAGTCGCCTCTGGCCGCCTTTCCCACGCCTATCTCTTTTGCGGGACGAGGGGCACCGGCAAGACGACGGCCGCCAAAATTCTGGCCAAGGCCGCAAACTGCCTTGCCCCGCAGGACGGCAACCCCTGCAACAAGTGTGAAATGTGCCGCGGCATCGACGACGGCTCAGTGCTCGACGTCGTCGAGATCGACGCCGCCTCCAACAACGGGGTTGAAAACGTCCGGGAAATCCGCGAGCAGGCCCAGTTTGCGCCGGTTCGCGCCAAATACCGGGTTTACATCATTGACGAAGTGCACATGCTCTCAGCCGGGGCCTACAACGCGCTGCTCAAAACGCTTGAGGAGCCGCCGGAGCATGTCATTTTCATTTTGGCCACGACTGAGCGGCACAAAATTCCGGCCACCATCATGTCGAGATGCCAGTGCTTTGACTTTACGAGAATTGCGACCCCCGACATCGCCGCCCGGCTCATGACGGTGGCGCAGGCCGAGGGCATCGACCTTGCGCCCGCCGCCGCCGACCTCATCGCCCGGCTTGCCGACGGGGCGCTGCGAAACGCCCTCTCCATTCTCGACCAGTGCGCCATCGCGGGCGGCGCCGTCTCGGTGGAGACGGTCGAAACCGTCGCGGGGCTTGCAAACAGGGACTACCTGTTTGGCATCACGGAGGCCCTCGCCAAAAAAGACGTCGGCGCCCTGATGCAGGCCGTCTCGGGGGCCGCGCTGCAATCGAAGGACCTGGTCGTCATCGTCGGAGAGCTCATGACCCACATCCGGGACCTCCTGCTCATCCAGACGGTCCCCGCGCCGGACGAGTTTCTGAAATCTCCGCCGCAGGAGTTTTCGGCCCTAAAGGAGCTGGCGCCGGCCTTTGACGCCGAGTTTTTGCTGCGGGCGCTCAAGGCGCTTCAGACGACCGCATTTGAAATTTCCCGCAGCCCGGTCCGGCAGACCCTGCTTGAGGCGGTGCTGCTTGAGCTCTGCCACGGCGAGACCGCACCTCCCCCCCCTGAAAACGCGCAAAAGGCGCCTGCCCCGGCGGCGACAAAAGCGCCGGCTCAAAAAGCGGCCGAGAGTCCGCCCCCGCAGCCGGAGAGCGCGCCGCCCAAAGACGAGGCGGGCAAAGCCGTCAAAACAACGCCCGCAGTTCGCC
>DATMXT010000152.1:0-8024 GCA_035561375.1 Terriglobales bacterium
CAAAGTCTCGGAGCAGGGCACTCACGAGGCGCTGCTGGCCAAAAACGGGCTGTACGCCAAGCTGTGGCACATTCAGCAGGAGAGTTTGGGATGGAGCGTTTAAACAGCGAAAATGAGGTAATAAATGAGGGTGAGACCATGACGGACACCCGCTGCCACGACTGCCGGGCGCAGCTCGACAAAACTTTTTTAGTGTCGGCGGCGCCCGTGCTGGCCGGCGTGAAGCCCTCGGCGCTCGTCTGCGTCCGGCACTGCTTCAAAGAGGAATGGCGGGCGCAAAAAGCGCATTTCTGCGCGCAAACGGGACTCACCGTCAAAGAGCTGTATGAAAACAAGGCCGCCTCGGGGTGGCTCATCTACGACGAGCCCCTTTTGAGCGAAAGGCTCCAAAGCGCCGCCGCCAGGGCCATGCTGCGCAAGTATGGCTATCCGGCCGACGGCACTGCGGCCGACCTCCTCGAACACCTCAAGGGGCGTTTTGACGGCGCCGGGTTCCCGCACGAAATCGGCGTATTCCTCGGCTACCCGCCGCGGGACGTCGAGGCCTTCATCGCAAGGGGCGGCAGGGATTATCTCTGCTGCCGGTACTGGAAGGTCTACCACGACGAAGAGGGCGCAAGAGAGACCTTCGGGCTCATCGACCGCGCAAGGGCGCAGGCGGCAAAGCTCGCCGCGCAGCAGGTCCCGGTCTGTGAAGCGGCAAAAATCCTCGCCCGCCTGCAGCTCGCGTAAAACAAAAAAACCATAAAGGAGAAGCCATCATGAAAATCAACATCATCTACTGGAGCGGCACCGGAAACACCGAGGCGATGGCCAAATACATCAAGGCGGGCGCCGAGAGCGCCGGGGCCGCCGTCACGCTGAAGCACGTGTCGGACGCGGGCCCGGCGGACCTCGACTGCGACGTGCTGGCGCTCGGCTGCCCGGCCATGGGCGCCGAAGTGCTGGAGGAGACGGAGTTTGAGCCCTTTATCGCCTCAATTGAGGGCAAGGTGACGGGCAAAAAGCTCGCGCTCTTCGGCGCTTACGGCTGGGGCGACGGCGAGTGGATGCGCGCCTTTGACCGGCGCATGCGGGACGCGGGGGCCATGCTCGTCCGCGAGAGCCTCATCGCAAACGAGGCGCCCGACGCAGTGGCCTGCAAGGCCTTCGGCGCGCAGCTCGCAAAATAAAGCAAGCGAATATGTAAGGAGGTCACTCTGATGGAAAAAATCGTGTTGAAAGTCGAGGGCATGAGCTGCGGACATTGCGAGCTCGCCGTGCAGGACGCGGTGCGCAAGCTGCCCGGCGTCAAAAAAGTGAAGGCCAGCCGGCGCAAGAACGCGGCCGAGGTCGAGTACGACCCCTCCGAGGTGACCGCGGCGCAGCTCGTCAAAGCCGTCAACGACACGGGATACCGCGCCGCCGTTTAGTACACGGCCCCGAGGCAGGCGCGGGGGGCGCCGGCCGGCACAGTTGCCGGCCGGCGCCCTTCGCTTAAAGCCCTATCCCTCGACGATGCGGTAGCCCGCCTTTCCAATCGCCTCTTTGATGTCCAGGATATGCCGCTTGTTTTTTGTCTCCATCGAAATGTGCAGGTAGCAGCCCATGATGTCGGTGTTTTCGCCGCCCGGGTTGTGGATGACCTTGGTCACGTTGGCCCCCATGTCGGCGATGGTGGCCGAGACCTCTTTGAGCTGGCCCGGCTTGTCGAGCATCTCGATTTTGAGCTCCGCGAGCCGGCCGGTCGCCAGCAGCCCCCGGTTGATGACGCGGGAGAGCAAATTGACGTCGATGTTGCCGCCCGAGACGACGGCGCAGACCTTTTTCCCCTCTATTGGCAGCTTGCGGAACATGGCCGCGGCGACCGAGGCCGCCCCGGCTCCCTCCGCGACCAGCTTTTGCTGCTCCATCAGGGCCAGAATGGCCGTCGCAATCTCGTCGTCCGACACGGTCACGACCTCGTCGACGTACTTTTGGCAGAGCTCAAAAGTGAGCTCTCCGGGGCACTTGACGGCGATGCCGTCGGCAAAGGTCGCAACGCTTTTCAGGCACTCCCGCCGCCCCGCTTTGAGGGAGCCGACCATGCCGGCGGCGCTCTCGGCCTGCACGCCGTAGACCTTGCAGGCGGGGTGCAGCGACTTGATGACGAAGGCGATGCCCGAAATGAGCCCGCCGCCGCCCACCGGCACGATGACGGCCTCGGGCTCCCCGAGCTGCTCCAAAATTTCAAGCCCGATTGTGCCCTGCCCCGTGATGACGTCAGGGTCGTTGAAGGGGTGAATCAAAACGCCGCCCTGTTCTTTTTCAAAAGCCACGGCCGCCTCGTAGGCGTCGTCGTAGACGCCGTCAATGAGCACCACCTGCGCCCCCATGCGCCGCGTGGCCTCGATTTTGGAGATGGGCGCAATGCTCGGAATGAAGATGGTGGCGGCCACCCCCGCGTGCTTTGCCGACAGCGCGACCCCCTGCGCGTGGTTTCCGGCCGAGCAGGCGATGACGCCCCTCGCCTTCTCCTCCCCCGTCAAAGTCGACATCTTAAAATAGGCGCCCCGCATTTTAAAGGCCCCCGTCACCTGCAAATTCTCGGCCTTTAAATAGAGCTCGCAGTCCCCGGCGATGCCGGAGGATAAAATGAGGTCGGTCTTGCGAATGACGCCCTGTAACGTGTGCCCCGCCCGGTAAACCCTGTCAAGTGTCAGCATACTCCCGCTCCTTTTGCCGCGAGCGCCCCTTTCGGCCTTTGCCGCGGCTCTTATTATTTTTTCCCTTTTGCGCGCCTAAATGCAAAACGCCCCTTGCAGCGTTCGCTGCAAGGGGCGTCGTCGATGACTTTAACCCTTATTCAGCAACGCGCAAAATCGCATTATCACAAATAATGATAATGCCGATAATCGCAATAATGCTGACGGATACAAAGTTCATTTGGCCGCTCCCGCAAAAGAATTTTTGTCACTATAACACAGTTCTCGCCGGCGGTCAATGGCAAACTTGCATAAATTTCAAGGGGCGCGCCGCAAAAAGAAAAGGACGCCAAAAGGCATCCCTTAATTTTCGAACTCAACTTGGCCCTTTGTCAGGCCTCCGGCGCAAGCTGCATCTGCGGCGCGAGGCTGACCAGCGGCTGGAGCTGCCGGAAGACGACGCCCGTCGCCTCAATGATAAACTGCACGTCGGTGTGGGGGCTTTGCCATGCGCCCAGGTACTGCTGGTGCTTTGCGATGAAATACTCCATGACAGGGCTCCCGATGCCGTTTTGAAGGGCGGCAAAGGAGTCTTTGATATCTTTTACAAGCTGGCTATGTAGGCGAAGCTCATAGTTCATGTGTTCGACTGCGCTCCACGCGTCGTTGTGCGCGGCCGTGAAAGCGTCCGCAACATAGTGAATCAGCTTGCCAAGGCGGTAATACCGCATAATCGTGAGCTGTCTGTGATTTTCCAGCTTGAGCATGGTCTTGCGCAAATGCTGCTGCGCTTTTTTGAAGTTGTGGCCCCGGATAAGGCTGCCCATCAGGGCCCCCTTCCAATAGGTTAAGGGGTTATAGTCCGGCTCGACACAGCCGAATAAAAAGGCTTTTTCGTGGCTTGACTTCTCGAACGCCTGCGTGTCATTCAAAAATCTGCCCAGCAGGATGTGGCTTTTCTTTTTCAATCAGACACCTCAATTTTTATATATTGGTGTAGATGGACTCGTTCAATGGCCAGAAGTAAAATGACGCCATGGGCGTCACCTTACTTCTGGCGGAGAGGGCGGGATTCGAACCCGCGTGTGGTTGCCCACAAACTGATTTCGAGTCAGCCCCGTTATGACCGCTTCGATACCTCTCCATATATTGCGCGCCCTTGATTTCTTAAACAAAATCACGAACAGCGAAACTGAGTATAGCATGTTTTGCACAAAACGTCAACCCGTTTGACAGACAGTCGCCGTAAAATGTTTTCCAGTGCCAAAAACGCCGCAGCGCGTAACTCGGCTTTAAAAACCATCGGTTTTTGTTGCCATTTCCCATCAGAATTGCTATAATGGTTTATTACCCGGCATAGGCAACTCCAAAAAAGCAAACCGCACATTCCGGGCGAAGTAAGGAGGGCTTGCACCAATGAAGTCATTTTCAGAAGCGCGGCGCATCGTGGTCAAGGTGGGCACTTCCACCCTGACCTACGAGACCGGCCGTATGAACATCCGGCGCATCGAGCAGCTCTGCAAGGTGCTGGCGGACCTCAAAAATTCCGGACGCGAGATCATGCTGGTCTCGTCCGGCGCCATCGCCGTGGGCGTTGGCAAGCTTCGTCTGCCCTCAAGGCCTAGTGACACGCCGACAAAACAGGCGGCCGCCGCCGTGGGCCAGTGCGAGCTCATGGCCATGTACGACCACTGCTTTCAAACCTACAGCCACGTCGCGGCGCAGGTGCTGCTGACCCATGAGGACGTCACTTACGAGGGCCGGCGCATCCACATCGTCAACACGATTTCGCGCCTTTTGGCGCTTGACACCATTCCCGTCTTCAACGAAAACGACACGGTCGCCGTCGAGGAGATCGCCATCGGCGACAACGACACGCTGTCGGCCGTCGTGGCCGAGCTCTCCGCGGCCGACGCCCTCGTCCTCATGTCGGACATTGACGGGCTCTACACGGCCGACCCCCGCAGCGACCCCGGCGCAAAACTGCTTGACGTCGTGACGGCCCTGACCCCCGAAGTCATGGCTTTGGGCGGCGCCGCCGGCTCCGAGCGGGGCACCGGCGGCATGGTGACAAAACTGCGGGCGGCCGAAATTTGCCGCAAAGCCGGCGTTCCGATGGCCATTGTCAACGGCGAAAATCCCGAGCTGCTCTACGAGCTCTTTGACGGCGAAGCCGTCGGCACGCGATTTATCTGGGAGGATTAGGAGGAATAATCACCATGTATGATATGACTGAAATGGGCGTCAGGGCAAAGGCCGCGTCGCGGCTGCTCGCCACCGCCCCGAGCGCCGCGCGGGACGGGGCTTTGGAGGCAATCGCCCGGGCGCTCATCGACAACACCGCCGTCATCATGGCGGCAAATCAAAAAGACTGCGAAAAAGCCAAAGAAAACGGCATCGGCCCCGTCATGCTCGACAGGCTTTCCTTAACCCCTGAGCGCATCAAGGGCATTGCCGAGGCGACACGCGAAATCATCGCCCTCCCGGACCCCGTCGGGGTCGTGGAGTCGGGCGTCACCCGCCCCAACGGACTTCGGGTGCTGAGGACCAAAGTGCCGCTCGGGGTTGTCGGCATGATTTACGAGTCTAGGCCCAATGTGACGGTGGACGCCGCGGCACTGTGCCTCAAGTCCGGCAACGCCTGCATTTTGCGGGGCGGCAAGGAGGCCATCAATTCCAACATGGCATTCGCCGAGCTCATGCGGGACGCCACTCAGTCCGCCGGCCTCCCCCGTGACGCCGTCCAGCTCGTGAGCGACACCTCCCACGACAGCGCCACCGCCATGATGCGGGCCTACGGCCACATCGACGTCCTGATCCCCCGCGGCTCGGGGCGGCTCATTGACGCCGTCGTCAAAAACTCCATCGTCCCGGTCATTGAGACCGGCACCGGCAACTGCCACGTCTATGTCGACGAGTCGGCAAACTTAGAGATGGGCGCCGACATCATCTATAACGCCAAGACTTCGCGGCCGTCGGTGTGCAACGCGGCCGAGTCGCTTCTCGTCCACCGCGCGGTCGCCGAGAAGTTTTTGCCGCTGGCAAAGGCCAGGCTCGACGCCAAACAAGTCGAGCTGCGCGGCTGCCCCGAGACCCGCGCCATCCTGCCCGGCGCAAAAGCGGCCACCGAGGAGGACTACTACACCGAATACCTCGACTACATCCTCTCGGTCAAAGTCGTCGGCTCTGTCGCGGAAGCCGTAGACCACATCACGAAATACGGCACCCACCACAGCGAGGCCATCGTCACCGAATCCTACGGGACGGCCGAATACTTTTTACAGCATGTCGACGCCGCGGCCGTCTATGTCAACGCCTCCACCCGGTTCACCGACGGCGGCGTGTTCGGCATGGGGGCCGAAATGGGCATCTCCAACCAAAAGCTCCACGCAAGAGGCCCCATCGGCCTCAAGGAGCTGACCACGACCAAGTTCCAAATTTACGGCAGCGGCCAAATTCGATAACGTGTAAAGGAGAGCGGAAAAGCAGTGTACACCACCATCTCAGTCCCCTATGAGGACGGGAAAGTCGCCAAGAGCTTTGAGAAAGCCACCGAGTTCAAGGTCTACATCGTCGAGGAGGACGGCACCGTTTCGAGCACCGAAATTGTGCCCTTCAAGGGCAAGGGCGCCGGCTCCCACGCCGTGGAGCTCGGCTGGAAAGTGACCAACGTGCTCATTTGCGACGGCATCAAGGACACTTCGCGGCTGGCGACGGCCGAGGCCAACATCCGGCTCTACGCCGGCAACTGCGGGGACGCGGACGAGTGCGTCATGGCGCACATTGCGCAAAACCACCACGTCAACACCGGCATGTGGGGCAGGGCCACCCTCATGGCGGGCGGCGGCGCCCTGATGGAAAAACAAAAGGAATATCAGGAAAAAAAGGCCGCGCAGGCCAAAGAGGGCCGCGGACTGCGCTCCCTCTTCGGCAAGAAAGACAAGTAGGCGCCCCATGCCCTACTGTCCACAGTGCGGCGAAACTTACAGAGAGGGCTACACCCGCTGCGCCGACTGCGGCGTGGAGCTGCTGCCCGGCGCTGCGCCCGAGGCGTTTTCTCCGGCAGGCTCGCCGCTTTTGCCCCTCTCGGACCTTGTGCCGGTGGCGGGCTCCTGGGGCAATGTGCAGACCGCCATTCTCGTCTCGCTTTTGGCGTCCTGCGGCATACGGGTGCGCCTGTTCGGGTGCTCAAGCCCTGCGGAGCTCATGAGCGGCACGACCGGCATCCGGGCCATTTTAGTCGACGCCAGAGACGCGCAGGCCGCAAAGGAGATTTTGTCGGCCGGCCCCGCCCAGTTTCTACCCCCGGAAGCATAAAAGAGGAGCTTACAGCTCCTCTTTTTTAATATTTCCTTATCATGACCCGCAGGCGGCCTTTTCTCGTCTCGCGCTCTTCCCCGTCAAATCGAAACCGGCCAAATCCCCGCACCGAGACGATGTCCCCCGCCTTTGCCTCCTGCGCCGGGCCCTTGGCGGGGACGCCGCCGAGCAGCACCCGTTCTCTGGCAAAGAGCTCGGCGCTCTGCGCCCTTGAGAGGTCAAAGACGGCCGCCACAAGCCCGTCAAGCCGCAGCGACGAGACGACAACGGATACCGCCTCCGGCAGCGCCGCCGCCCCTTCGGGAAGTTCCCCGCGGGTGACCTTGACCCTTGTGCGCCCGACCTCTTTTAGCTCCGAGACAATAAAGTCCGCGACGCTCTCAAGGCAAAAGAGGTAGCCGGTCTTCCCCACAGGCACAATGTCCCCCATCGTCTCGCGGCGCAGCCCCAGCCCCATCAAAGCGCCGAGGAAATCCCTGTGCGAGACATCTCCGGCAAACTTCTCCGAAAGCGGCGCAATTTCAAGGCAGGCGAGCTTCGCGGCGGCGCCAAAGTCCGCCACCCGCCGCTCTGCCCCCTCGTGTCCCCCCTCGAGGGCGCAGGCGAGCCCCGTGCGGGCCAAAACCTGCTGCTCGCCTGTCGTCAGAAATTCGGAGCAGCCGCCCCTCTCGTAAAGCTCAAAAAAGCGGTTTTTGAGCCGGCGCTCCTCGTCCTGCACGCCGCACGCCCCCTTTTTATGTAAACCTAAATCAGCTCTTTCACTTTTGCCGCGACGGCCGCCGCAAGCTCCCTTGTGCCGGCCGTCCCGCCGTGCTCGGCCGTCAGGGCCTTGCCGTCCCGCGCGACCGCGGCGACGGCCTCCTCAACGGCCCTTGCCGCCCCCTCCTCGCCGACATGCCGCAGCAGCATGGCGCCGGACAGGATGAGCGAAGTCGGGTTTGCGACATTCTTTCCGGCGATCGTGGGCGCCGAGCCGTGCACGGCCTCGAATACGGCCGCCCTGTCCCCCAAATTTGCGCCGGGGGCGACGCCGAGCCCACC
>DATMXT010000153.1:0-4401 GCA_035561375.1 Terriglobales bacterium
CGGTTTCAATCAATTTCATCTTTTTCACTCCAAGGCGTAAAACTTGCGGGCAGGGCGGCAGCCGAACGCCGCAGAAAATAAAAACGGCAGGGACCCGTTCCAAAAGCAGAACGAAGTCCCCGCATAAGCCATGCGAAAATGCATGGCGTAAAACAGCGTATCGTTCTCCTTCTCAAACACGGAGGGCGGGCCTGTTTCCGGGCCAACCTTAATCGCTGACAAGCGTTCGACTCAAAGCCGTGGGCAGCGCCTTTAGGCTTTTTCGTTCGGAGAAATATTGTCTCTATTATAGCATGGGCCATTGAAAAAGCAACTGTTTTGACGGGACGCCGGAAAATCATACCCACGCGCCCGGCGCGTGGGTATGCGGACACCTTATCTCATTTGGCCTGTCAGCGGCCGGTGAACATGCCGTCGGTGTGCCAAAAGCCGTCTTTTTCATAGAGCCGGAGCCCCCGGCCCTGCGACAGCCAGCCTTTGTACTGGCCCGACTCGACTTCAACGCCGGAGCCGGCATACCACGGCGAGCCGCGGGGCGTCTTGACGGCATAGTCGACGATGTACACCTCCGGCTGGCCGGGGAAACCCGCGTTGTCCGGGTCGTAGCTCACCCGCAAAATCTGTAAATCCGGCACATGGAAGGCACTCGTCTCGGGCAGGGACAGGACCGCCTGCCGCCACTTATACGCCCACCGGGTGACGGTGTCAGTCATGTCCTCGCCCTCAATGACCGGAACCGTGACGGAACTCTGGTCGACCTCGCCCTCCTCAGTGACGGCAAACTCAATCTTGGGTAAATCCCTGAAGAAATCGTCCAGCGGCGTGATGTACTGCGGCGGGCCCACGGCCGACGCGTCGGCAAACACCGCGACGGTGTCTAAGGTCAGCGAGCCGTCCTCGGCGGTTTTGGCCGTCGCCTGAAAGCTGAAGTTCGCCTGCCGCTCCTCGCCGATATCGCTTGGCGCGTCGTAGTAGATATACGACGTATAGTACATGGTCCACAGGAAGGTGCCGGTGTAGCCTCCCCCGCTCACCGTCTCCTCGTACCCGTCCATCCCGTAGCGCAGGCCGGAATAGTAGGGCGAATATGCCGCGTCCATTTTGTGCGCAATGTAGTCATAGACCTGCTGCTGGGGGCTTGGCGGATTGACTGTGCCGTCCGGCTGCCGGATTGTCTGAACAACCTCATCGCTTGAATAATAAAAAATGACGCTTGTGTTGTCGCTCAGCGTGTACACATCGCCGAACATGCCCGAGAGCATTCCGTACTGTTCGCCCATGATTTTGTGGACTTCCTCGCGCGACATGCCCAAGCTGACATCCCGCCAATATATTTCGGAATCCGGCATCTCGGTCTCCTTCAGCCGGTAGAGGCTCCACATAGAGCCGCCTTTGGAATTGACGGCGGCAAGCCAGACCTGCGAGTCCATCTGGTAGACGCGGTATCGTTCCCCGACGGCGTACTCCATGCGCAGAGAATACGCGCCGATGTCGACGGGCTGCGTCATAAAGAGCGCGTCCCACGCCTTTTCGTCGACCTCTTTGCCGTACCAGTCGATGTTTTCAGGCGGGATGTTCTCCTGCACCTCGCCCGTCTCCTCGTCGACAATCGTAAAGCCCGTGTCCGGGTCGAGCAGATAGAGCTGCCCCGTGCCCTCAAAGGGGATGTATGAGCTCAGCGGATTCGTGTACAGGTTTTCGTCAAACGCATAGGCCCGCGCAAAGGCGGGCAGCTCGCCCGGCTGGGGCTCTTTGGGCGGAGTCTCGGCCGGGTCTGTCAGCAGGCAGACCGCCGCGACGACCACGGCCGCCCCCGCCGTGACCAGCACCCAAAACGCCGGCTTTTTGTAGTTTAATACATTCCTGATGCGTCCTTTCGCGCCGCTCTCGCCGAAGGCCAGCGGGCTGCCGGCCAGAATGGGCCGCTTTGTCGCAAGGCGCATGAGGGCCGCGGAGTACCCGGTCTTGCCCTCTTTGTCAAGCCCGGAGATGACTTTTTCATCGCAGCTCATCTCAAGGTCGCGGTTCATGAGGACAAAGGCCAGCCACATAAACGGGTTGAACCAGTGCACCGACAGGACGAGAAAAGCAAGGGGTTTGATGAGATAATCCCTGCGCCCGATGTGGGTCTCCTCATGGCGGAGGACATAGTCCCGCTCCTCCCCGGTCAGGCCGACCGGCAGATAGATTTTAGGCGCGATAAACCCGCAGACAAAGGGCGAGGCGATTTTGTCGGTTTCGAAGATGTTCCCTTCGACCAGCGTCGCGTCGGTGAGGCGGCGCTTTAAGCGCAGGTAGGAGACGACGCTGTAGACGAGCATGAGGGCGACGCCCGCAAGCCATATGTAAGCGCCGAGCGACAGCAGCGTTTGCGCCGGATTTGCGCCAGCGGCCGGCGTCGCCGCAGGCAGGGCGGTATTTACAGCCGCCGCGCCGAGGTCCGTTTGAGGAGCCGTCACCCCGCCGAGGTTTTCGGGGATATGCGCAAGGGCGCCGCCCGCCGCCGTCCCCTTTCCGAGTCTGCCGAAGACCGAAAAGGCCGAGAAAATTGAAACGGGACAGACGAGCCGAAAGAGCACCAAACTCCAGAGCGCGTAGGAGAGCCATTTGGGTGCGCGCCTCAGCATCAGGCGCAGGACAAGCACCGCAAGCAGGACATAGGTCGCGGTGACGCTCATACTCAGGACTTTCAAAAACAGCGCTTCCATCACTTGCGCCTCCGGTATTCGTCAATCAGGCGTGCAATTTGCCCGGCCTCGTCGTCGCTGACCTGGTCGTCTAAAAAAGCCGCAATGAACTGAGGCAGCGAGCCGTCAAAGCTGCGGTTGACGACCTCGCGGCTCTCGGCCCTTTGCACCTCTTTGCGCCCGATAAGCGACGTGACCACCGTATTCTCGTTTTTTAAGAGCTCTCTGTCGCAGAGCCTTTTTAGCACGGTGTATGTCGTGGTGCGCTTCCAGCCGAGCTGCGACTGCGCTAATTTGCACAGCTCGGGCGACGCGACGGGCTCCGCGTCCCACACGACCATGAGCAGCCGGTAGTCGGCGTTGCTGAGCTTCAGTTCCGGATTCATATGAAAACCTCCAGTCGAACTTATTAGACTGTGCCTTTAGTCTAACAGGTTCGACTGGAGATGTCAATGAGAAAATTGCAGGTTGTGGCGGCCGTCGCCGAAAAGGCGGAAGCCATGCGGGGCAATCCCCGCATGGCCTCCGGTAAGCGTTTTTACTTTCCGAGCAGGTTATAGAGCACCTGCGCCATCTGGGCGCGGGTCGTTGTGCCGGTCGGGGTCAGCATGCCGTCCGAGCCGCTGACCGTGCCGGTCCTGACAAATAAGGTCATGGCCTCTTTGGCCCAGGGCGCGATCTCGGCGCTGTCCGCAAAGTCGTCTATAGTCTTGCCGGACTCCCCCTGCGGGAGCTTATCGATGACGCCCAGCCCGTTATAGAGCAGCGTGAACATCTCCTGGCGCGTGATTTGCGCCGCCGGCGCGTACATATTGTCGCCGACGCCGTTTGAAATGCCGAGCCGCTTTGCCGCGGCGAGGTAGCCGGTGTAGTAGACGTCGCCCGCGTCGGCGAAATTGTCGGTGGAATTCGCATCGGGCTCAATGCCGTATGCCCGCATCATCAAAACGAGGAAGTCTGCGCGGGTCAGCTTTGCATCCGGGCTGAAGGTCGTGCCGTCGCCGGTGCCGGTCGTGATGCCGCGCTGCGCGATGAACAGGACGGCCTCATAGAACCAGTCGCCGCGGGAGACGTCGGTGAAGGGATTGCCGGCCGCCGCCGCGGCGTCGTAGCCCACCACATAGCAGGAGAGATGGGTGACGGCAAAGCGCAGGGTGCCGGTGGCGGTGTCATAGGTGCAGGGAATATTGACCAAATTGCCCTTGTTGTCCAGATACCAGACAGAGACCCCGTCCGGCCCCTCCCCGGCTTTCAGGGTGTAGGGCAAGGTGAAGGTGACGGAGCCGCCACCAAACTCTGTGATGGGCTCCCCGCCCGCCATGACAGAGAGGTCGTAGACCGTGTTGTCCCCGGCCGCCGCCTGCTGCGCCGGGTTCAAGGTCTCTTTGCCCACGGCGCCGATGGAAAGGGTGACGTCGGCGTCCCCCGCCTGATGTGCGATGGCGGCCAGGGCGTCTGGGTCAAAGGTGACGGAGCCCTGCGGCAGCGCAAACCTGGCCGAAAGCCCGGCCGCAGCGAGCTCCTCAAGGGCAAAGGCCGGAAGGCTTGCCGCCGTTACGCCCGTCAGGGCGCTCAAATCAAAGGACACAACGCCCGCCCCGGCGCCCCCGATAATCTGCCGCAGATTTGCCTCAGTGACGCCGAGCGCCGCCGTCTTGCCGCTCAGGGTATAGGGCACCGACACGCCGCCGGCCTTCACTGTGGGGACGGAGGG
>DATMXT010000154.1:0-6589 GCA_035561375.1 Terriglobales bacterium
CTCCCGCACGTCGTGCTGGAAGAACTGGACCGTTTTAAAAGGGAGCCCACCGAAAACGGCGCCAACGCCCGCCAGACGGCCAGAATTTTGGATTTGCTCCGGGAAAAAGGCGACCTGACCAAAGGGGTAAAGCTTCCCTCCGGCGGCGTCCTTCAAATTGAACTCAACTTCAGGGACGTTGAGCTGCCCACCGGCTGGGCTCCGGAAAAAGCCGACAACCGGATTTTAAAGGTCTGCAAAGGCCTCACGGAACAGGGCATGCCGACCATCCTTGTCACAAAGGACATCTTCGAGCGCATTAAGAGCAGCATCATCGGCGTGCCGGTGCAGGATTACCAGAATGAACAGGTCGTCTCCCCCGACAGCCAGTACCGGGGCCGGTGCGAGCTCTACGCCTCGCCGGAGCAGATTGACGCCTTTTACAAAAGCGGCTCCCTTGAGCCGGAAAACACTTTCGCCTATGACGGCGGCTCCCCCGAAAAGCAGACTCCGGAGCTCACAGTCAATGAGTTTGTGCTGCTCAAAAGCACCGGAGCCGACAAGCAGTCAGCCTTAGGCCGGTTTGACGGCAAGAAAATTGTCCCGCTCAGTTACCAGGAAGAGCGCCCCTTCGGCATCAAGCCGCGCAACGTGGGCCAGCGGTTTGTCGTGGAAGCCCTCATGATGAGCGCGGAGGAGGTGCCGCTGGTCATCGTCAAGGGCGCCGCCGGAACCGCTAAAACCTTTCTCTCGCTGGCTGTGGGGCTCCACAAAGTCTTAAATCAAAAGGATAAGGCCTACCGGAAAATTCTCGTCTGCCGCCCCAACGTCAAGCTCGACAACGACATCGGCTTTCTCCCGGGCACCGAGGGCGAGAAGCTGGCCCCCTTCATGCGCTCGGTCGTCGACAATCTCGAAATTCTGATTGACAGCAACGAGTCGGAGCGCTATAAGAGCGAATGCGAGCTGCGGGACAAAGTCGATGAGCTTTTTGTTCGAAATGTTGTCACAACCGAAGCCATCGCCTATATCCGCGGCCGCTCCATTCAGCAAAACTGGGTCATCATCGACGAGGCCCAGAACCTGACGCCCAAACAGGTCAAGAGCATCGTGACCCGGGCCGGCAAAGGCACAAAACTCATCCTGCTCGGCGACCCGGACCAGATTGACCACCCCTACCTCGACGCCAGGACCAACGGACTCTGCTTTGCCTCGGAGCGCATGAAGGGCAGCGCCTACTGCTGCCAAATCACGATGAACGACAACGAGTGCGAGAGAAGTCCCCTGGCCTTCGACAGCGCGCTGCGCATGTAAACCCCGCCTCCAAAATCCCTTGTGATAATCCCCCGGGGCCGTGCAGCGGCAGGGCCCCGGGGGATTTTACATAAATCACACCGGAACTTAACGTGGAGCCGATAGAAAAAGAGACCAAATTTTGAAATAATCAGTTACAGCGAGGTGATTTGTTTGTATGCGGCAGCACCGAGCTTGTTTTTTATAAAAAACAGCGGCATCCGGCAGGCGCTCTCGATGCCGGTCGGCTTTTTAACTATGTACTCAAAATACGGGAAACCCGCAGGTTTTTTGACACTCTGAGGGCGGCGCCAGACGGCGCCGCCCTCGCGGCGAGCGGTGCTATATGTTTTGCCCCAGTCTTTTTTGAAGCCAGTCCTTCCCGTCGACATATCTCGAGACGATAAAGCTCGCCACATAGTCCCCGGCCGAATTGAGCATGGTGGCCGGCGGGTCCACGAGCTCCCCGAGGGCGATGGCGATGGGATAGGCGACGGAGAGCTGCTCCGGAAAAAAGACGGTGCAGAGCACGAGTTCCCCCACGCCGCCCCCGCCCGGGATGCCGGACATGGCGACCGAGGAGAAGACCGCGACCACAATGGCCAAAATTGCCTTTCCGGCAGTAAAGTCCATGCCGAAAATGCCAAAGAGGAAGCTCACCTTGATGATGGCCGACATGGACGAGCCGTCCATGTGCATCGTGGCCCCCAGCGGCAGGACGATGTCGGACACGTCGCCCGATATGCCGGTCTCCTTGGCCACCTCCATGTTGACGGGAATGGTGGCGACGCTCGAACAGGTGCCAAAGGCCGTGACGGCCGGCCGGAACAGCCGCCGGAACATGACCCCCGCCGCGCCCTTTCCCCCGCCGAAGCGGGCGTAGAGCGGAAACATGACAAAGAGATAGACAAAGCTTGCGACATAGTAGACGATGAGGGTGCGGCTGTAATCGCCGATGAGCGAGGGCCCGTAGACGGCCACGAGGTAGGCGAAAAAGCCGAAAAAGCCGACGGGCGCGTAATAAGTGATGAGTTTGACCACTTTCATCAGGCATTCGTCAAGGCTTTGCAGCAGCTTTGCCGTCATGGTCTCGGGCCCGCCGGCCATCTGTATTCCGAAGCCGAAGAGGACGGCGGCCACAATCAGGGGCAGCATGGCCTTGCGGCTCCAGAGCTCCGGGAAGTCCGGTTTCGTGAAGAAGTTGACGAGCATGTCGCCCATGGAGAAGGTCTCCGGCTCCCCGGCCTCAAGCGCGTATGTCCCCGTGACGACGGGAAAGGCGCGCACCGTCACATACATGAGCACCGCCGCTATGGCCGCCGTGACGAGGAAGGTGACAATGGTCGTGCCGATGATTTTTCCGGCCCGCTTCAAGTCTCTCATGTTGGCGATGGCCGAGCTGATGGACACGAAGACCATGGGCACGACGACGCAGAACATGGCGTTGATAAACAGCGCCCCCAGGGGCTCAAGGCTCTTTGCCCCCGGCCAGACGGCGCCGGTGACGCAGCCCCCTACAATGGCGGCGAGCATTGCCAGAATGAACCGGTAATTCTTAAAAAAGCTGCCCTTTCCCGGCCCCGGCTCAGCGGCATTCACGGTCTTTTCGCCCTGCGCGGTCTCCACGGTTTCAAAAGTTTCCAAAGTCTCCACACTCCTGTTTCCAAGCGTTCAGTGTTATCATTATAGCGTCAAAGTCTTGCATGAAATACGCATTCTGTGCTATAATCTACGCAAATGATGCTGGAAGTGGTGTGATGACTGCCTATCAAAACCGGGGCTATCTCGAGGAGGACTACCGCCTGTTCCACCTGCGGGACAGCGAGCCGCTGAGCGAAATCGACTATCACTATCATGAGTTCCACAAAGTGCTGCTCTTCGTGGGGGGCAGCGTCTCCTATGTCATCGAGGGCAAGCACTACCCCTTAAACGGCGGGGACGTGGTGCTGGTGCCGCGGGGCTGCGTCCACAAGCCGGAGGTCGGCGTCAGCACGCCCTACGAGCGGTATGTGCTCTACCTCTACCCCGGCTTTCTCCACGGCCCCGACGAGTGCCCGCTCGACACCTGTTTTGCGCAGGCCGAAAAGCGGTACAGCCACATTCTCCGGCTGCCGCAGGAGGCGTGCGCCGCCCTGCAGGGGCAATTTTGCGCCCTTGAGAGCGCCTGCGCGCAGGAGCGGGCCGGGGCCTTCGGGGCCTCCCTTTTGGCCAAGACGCTCGTAATACAGCTTTTGATTGCCTTGGCCCGCGCCTCTCTGAGCGAGCCCGAGAGCCCCCCCGCCGTCTATGACGACCTGATTGTGCGGGCGCTGCAGCTTGTCAACGACGCCCTCGCGGGCGACGTGCGGGCGGAGAAGCTGGCGGAAAAGCTGTACGTCAGCAAATACCACCTGATGCGCCGCTTCAAGGCCGAGACCGGCTATACGCTGCACCAATATGTCACAAACAAGCGCATGCTCTTTGCCAGAGACCTTATCGCCCGCGGGACCCCGCCGACCGACGCCTGCTTTGGCTGCGGATTTGGGGACTATTCGGCCTTTGCCAGAGCCTACAAAAAGCAGTTCGGGCGCCCGCCGCGCGGCGGGTAGAGGCGGGTGGCGCCGTCTAAAAAATGATTTTAAACAAGATGAGGGCGGCGCCGATGGCGCCGCCCTGCGAAGCTTTTGGCTTATTTACTTCGAAGAAGTGGAGCGGGTAGCCGCGGAGTTCTCATAGGACTCGATCATACGCTTGACCATCTGTCCGCCGACCGAGCCTGCCTCCTTGGAGGTCAGATCGCCGTTGTAGCCCTGCTTGAGGTTGACGCCGACTTCGTTGGCAGCTTCCATCTTGAAGCTCTCAAGGGCAGCTTTCGCGTTCTTATTCTTGGCCATTGTTTACTCTCCTCATTAAAAAATAATAGCGGGGTTTAACCCGCTATTATTTTTCATCCGAACATGCGCTTTATTTACGGAAGTTATTTCTTCGACTGGCACATTTCAACAAACTTGTCGAAAAGCGGCTCCATGTGGGTGAGTCCCTCTTCGCACCAGGTTCCGCACTGGCGCTCGGGGTGGAACTGCACCGCGAACATGGGCTTCGACTTGTGCTGCACGCCCTCAATAATGTAATCGTCCTTTGAATAAGCCGTGACCTTCAGCGTATCGGCAAGGCGCTTAATGCACTGATGGTGGAAAGAGTTGACCTTGAGGTCGTCTTTCCCGAAAATTTCCTCCAGGATTCCGCCCTCTTCGAGGCAGATGAAATGCTCCGTGGACGAGTGGATGGTGCTGCGCTCAACCGGAATGTCCTGATGGAGCGTGCCGCCCTCCATGGCGTTGATGAACTGAAGTCCGCGGCAGATGCCGAGCGTGGGCTTTCCGGTGGCCATCCACTTTTTATAGAGAGCCTCCTCATGGCGGTCGCGCGGAAATGTCGAAACAACGGTGTTGTACTTGGGCTGCTCGCCGTAAATCTCGGTGTCTACATCATATCCGCCGGTGAAGACGCAGCCGTCGGCCATCTCTATGTAGCGGTCAAGGTTGTCCGTGTTCTTGCAATACGGAACCATGACTGGGATTGCGCCGCACAGTTCAATCGAGTCGAGATAGGACTCTGTCAGGCCCAAAAATGGCTTGCCGTAAATGACGGTCGGCTCCCAGTGGCAGCTGTACAGAATAATCGGTTTGCTCATATCATATTCCCCCTCAAATGATTTACTCAACGGTTAACATTTTAACACATTTCAATTGGGTGTTCAAGTATACAATGCAACCAAATATACAATGATTTATTGTCTGAAAAGTCATACACTATTTTTTTGCGCCTAAAAACCGAAAAATACGGAGGGCTGGGCGGCCCCCCGTATTCATATGCTTATTTGCACGTATGGATAAATTTCGCAAACAGGGGGTCCCCTACTATTTTATGATGAGACAGACGCTGTGTGCGGCAATGCCCTCTTTAGCCCCCGTGAAACCCATGCCCTCCTCGGTCGTGGCCTTGACGTTGACCCTTTCGGCCTCTATGCCGACAGCCGTCGCAAGGGCTGTGCGCATGGCTGTGATGTGGGGGGCGAGCCTCGGGACCTGCGCAATGACGGTGACGTCGATGTTCGAGACCGACCAGCCGGCCTCCCGCAGGAAACCGGCCGCGCGCTTCAGCAGCAGCAGACTTGAAATGCCCTGATAGGCGCCGTCGGTGTCGGGAAAATGGCGGCCGATGTCACCGAGCCCCGCAGCGCCCAACATGGCGTCGATGACGGCGTGGACCGCCACATCGGCGTCGGAGTGTCCTGCAAGGCCGGGAGCGTCCGGAATGGATACGCCGCCCAGTATTAGCCGGCGCTCCTCTGTAAACCGATGGGCGTCATACCCGTGCCCGATGCGAAAATCCGTCATACAAAGCTCCATGGGCCGCGCGCCAAAACAGCGTGCGCGCCATCCGCCCTTCACGGCCGGCGGCCGGCCGTACTGTGGGTTCTGTTCAGGCAAGCTCCTCCAAAAAGAGTTCGGCCATGAGAATGTCCAAGGGCTCCGTGATTTTGATGTTGGTCCGCTCGCCGTCGACCAGCGTCACGTCGTTTTTTACGGTGCGGTAGACCGCCACGTCGTCGGTGAACTGCTGAGCTTGGGTCAGGGCGTAGGCGATGGCGACGTCGTACTCCTCTCTGGAGAAGACCTGCGGCGTCTGCATCAGGACAAGCGCACCCCGGTCGAGGTCCTCGCCCGCCCTTGTCCCGCTCTTTTTGCGGACGGTGTCGACGGGGCTGACGGCGGCGGCGGCGGCGCCCGAATTGGCTGCCGCCTCAATCACTCTGTCAATGAGGGCCGGCGACACGAGGGGACGGGCCCCGTCGTGTATGGCGACAAACCCGTACTCCGTGGGGACGGCGGCAAGCCCCGCCGCGACCGAGCCAAGGCGGTTTTCACCGCCCCGCACGACCCCGGTCACTTTGGAGAGCCGGTAGTCGGCAACCAGCCGGGCGATTTCCGGGATTTCCTCTTCCCTGGCCGCCACAACCACAGCCTCAACCGAGGCCGCCTGCTCAAAGGCCATGAGGGTCCTTACAATCATGGGCAAGCCGCCAATGGGAATGAGCTGCTTGCCGCCTCCGCCCATGCGCACACCGCTTCCGCCCGCCGCAATGATTGCGGCGCAGTGCAGATCCGGTTTTTTCTTAAACCATTTTAACATCCAAAAAATCCTCCAACACATAGAAAGGGCCTAAAGGGCCCTTTCAGGCTGTCAAAAAAGCTGTTTTTGACAGCCTGATTTTCTCGGCATTCCGATTGGCCCGAGAAAATGTGCCTTAAATCCTTATTTTTTAATAGTATTA
>DATMXT010000155.1:0-2863 GCA_035561375.1 Terriglobales bacterium
ACCCCGGCTGACAGGCTTTGGGGCCGCCCTCTCGCGCCTTGGCGGCGGCGGGGGCATGGGGGCCAGGCGCGGCGCCGGCGAGACAAAGCTGGAGCTCGACCGACGGCACGCGAGGGAGCGCATGGCCATTTTGAGGCGGGAGCTCGCGGAGCTGCGCCGCACCAGAGGCGAGCAGCGCCGCGCCCGCGACCGGTCGGGCCTGCCGCTGGTGGCCCTTGTCGGCTACACCAACGCCGGAAAATCAACCTTGCTAAACGCCCTCACGGGGGCGGGGGTCTTGGCCGAGGACAAGCTCTTTGCCACCCTCGACCCCACGACCCGCAAATATCAGCTGGCGGACGGGCTGGACATCCTGCTGACCGACACGGTCGGCTTCATTTCAAACCTGCCCCATCACCTGGTCGAGGCCTTCGCCTCGACCTTGGACGAGGTGCGGTATGCCGACCTGCTGCTGCACGTCGTCGACGCCTCCTCGCCCGAGCTCTTTTCCCACATCGCCGTCTGCGACGAGCTGTTTGAAAAGCTCGGCGCGGGGGCGACGCCGCAGCTCATCGCCTTAAACAAGGCCGACCTGTGCGAGGGCGAGCTGCCCTACGTCTCGGGCGGCGTGCCCATCTCGGCCCTGACAGGCGAGGGGCTGCCCGACCTTGCCGCCGCCCTGACCAAGGCGCTGACGGCGGGGCACCGGGTCATCGAAATCCTGCTTCCCTACTCGCGGGGCGACCTGACGGAGCGGCTGCACCGCGAGACGACGGTGCTGGCCGAGGAGTACCGGGACGACGGCATCTTTTTCCGCCTGCGCTGCGACATTCCGTGGCAGGGCCGGCTTGCGGAGTTTTCGCTTTGAAGCCCTACACGACTATCGCGGGCCCGGGCGAGGCCGAGCACACCGACCGCCGGTCGCGCTTTTTAGGGCGCGCAAAGCCCGTGACGAGTGAGGAGGAGGCCGTCTCCTTCATCAAGGGCCTGCGGGAAGCCGAGCGGGAGGCCTCCCACCACTGCTACGCCTACCGGCTTAGGGAGAACAACCTCTCCCGACACTCGGACGACGGCGAGCCGCAGGGCACGGCGGGGCTGCCCATCATGGATGTGCTGGCCAAGGGCGAGCTTCTTGACCTTGCCGTCGTCGTCACGCGCTGGTTTGGCGGCACGCTGCTGGGCACGGGCGGGCTCGTGCGGGCCTACACGAGGGCCGCCAAGGAGGCGGTGGCGGCCGGGGGCGTCGCCGTCATGACGCCCTGCGACCTCGTCGCCTTTCGCACCCACTACCGGTATAAGGAGCGCATTGAATCGCTGTGTACCGAGTGCCGCGGGGCGGTGCAAAATCTCGACTATGGGCAGGACCTTTTCTGGTCTCTCTCACTGCCCGAGGAGGAGACGGAGGCCTTTTCAGCCGCCGTCATCGAGCTCACACTGGGCGAGTCCCGCCCCGAAAAAACGGGAAACGAATTTCGCGCCGTAAAAAAAGAGGAGTTAGGGGACGAGCTGTCGTATTAAGGATATAGGAGGTGACGTAAGTGACCCTCACTTTACGCGAGGAGGCCGAGCGCCGGGAGCGCGCGTTTTTGGCGCCGTGGGCCACATTTGCCGATGAGGCGGACGGCCGCGAGCGGCCGGAGGAGCCCTGCGATGTGCGCACCGCCTTTGTGCGGGACCGCGACCGCATCATCCACTGCAAGGCCTTTCGCAGGCTGAAACATAAGACGCAGGTCTTTCTGGCGCCCGAGGGCGACCACTACCGCACGCGGCTGACCCACACGCTCGAGGTCTCGCAGATCGCCCGCACCGTGGCCCGGGCACTCAGGCTCAACGAGGATTTAGCCGAGGCCATCAGCCTCGGGCACGACCTCGGCCACACGGCTTTCGGCCACTCGGGCGAGGCCATATTAAACGAAATCTGCCCCTTAGGGTTCACCCACTTCGAGCAGAGCGTGCGGGTGGTCGAGGTCCTCGAAAAAGACCGGCAGGGGCTCAACCTCACAAAAGCCGTGCGGGACGGCATTCGCATGCACTCGGCCGGCGTCGCCGAAGGCGAGCGGGCAATGACGCCCGAGGGGCGCATTGTCGCCCTCGCCGACAAGATGGCCTATGTCAACCACGACATCGACGACGCGCTGCGGGCCGGAATTCTGCGCCCCGAGCAGCTGCCATGCCAGTACATAGACGTTTTGGGCGCCAGCCACAGCGCCCGCATCAACACCCTCATCCACGCCGTCATCGAGGGGTCGGACGGCCCCGAAATCCGAATTGCCGAGCCCGTCGGCGCGGCCCTGTGGGGGCTGCGGGACTTTCTCTTTGCCGAGGTCTATTTCAACCCCCGCGCCAAGGGCGAGGAGCGCAAGGCCAAGGCCGTCATGCGCATGCTCTACGAGCACTTTTTGGAGAACCCCGCCGAGATGCCGGCCGAGTTTACGGATTACATTGAGGCCGACGGGCTGACGAGGGTCGTGCTCGACTACGTCTCGGGCATGACCGACCGGTACGCGATTGCCCGCTTTGAGGGGCTGTTTGTCCCGAAAAACTGGCAGTAACAAATTTGTTTAACCCATTTCCGCAACTAAACAGAAACGGAGGCGCCGATGGCCATCCCCGAAAGTTTCATATCCGAACTCAAGAGCCGAGTGGACATCGAAGAGGTCATCGGCTCTTATGTGCGGCTGCGCCGGCAGGGCAGCAACTTAGTGGGGCTCTGCCCCTTCCACGGCGAAAAAACCCCCTCCTTCACGGTCTTCACGGGCGACCAGCACTACTACTGCTTTGGCTGCGGCGCGGGGGGCGACGTCATCACCTTTGTGCGGGCCATTGAAAACCTCGAGTACCCGGAGGCTGTGCGGTTTCTCGCCGACCGGGCGGGGCTCAAGGT
>DATMXT010000156.1:0-2841 GCA_035561375.1 Terriglobales bacterium
CCCATAGAGGGGGATGACGCGTTTTTCAGCGGTTTTTCCGCCTCCGAGGAGGTGCTGACCGAGTTCGCCTCCAGATTTGCCTCCGTGTATGCGGGTGAGGCGCTCACGAGTTTGGACGACATGGCCAAAGACTGCCTGACAGAGTTTATGAACTGCCACAACGGCCTGTTTTTGTCCCACCTCTCGAATTTCGGCATTGAGCTGGAACTGCTTCCGGGAGAAGTCAAACAGGGCCGCGACCCGCTCTGGGCCACGGGAAAGCTGGTTGTCATCCCCTGCCATTTGAGCTTTGGCAAAATTGACTTCCTGTTTGCGGACGAGCGCCCGTATCTCGCCTGACGGCGGGCCCTGCCCGATAATGCGGTTACAAAAAAACATAGAAACGGAAAACATAGAAAAACGGAGGTTTCGACTGTGGCTAAAATCATGATTGTGGACGATTCGGTGATATCGAGAAAAAAGCTGAGAATGATCCTAGAGGCGGCCGGACACGAGGTCGTGGGCGAGATCAGCGACGGCACGGAGGCCGTCCAGAAATATCAGGAGCTGTCGCCTGAGCTCGTCACAATGGACGTCACGATGCCCAAGATTGACGGCATCACGGCAGTCAAAGAGCTCATGAAACACGACCCCTCGGTCCGGGTGGTCATGGTCACGGCGCTTGGAAAGGGCGAGACCATACTTGAGGCGCTGGGCGCCGGGGCCAAAAACTACATCACCAAACCATATGAAGACGCTCAGGTCGACAGCGCCATCCGGGAAGCTCTGCAATCCGCGTGATTGCACGGGGTTAAAAAAGCCTTATGATGGATACGATTGCCAAACTGGTGCGGGAGACCCCCACCTTTTCCGTCACCGACAACGGGAGCACGGTCCACGAATACTTTGAGCAAAACAAGGAGTCCGAAGGGGTTGTCATCGTGGACGGGCCGGCGCCCGCCGGCGTTTTGATGCGCACAAATTTCTATCAGAAAATCGGCGGGCAGTTCGGGTACTCCATGTTTATGAAGCGCCCCGTCACGCTGGTCATGAAAAAAAACATGACGGCCGTGGAAAAAGACTGCGATGTTGCGCGCTTTGGCCTTGTCGCCATGAACCGCGACCAGGACAGCATGTACGACTTCATTGTTGTCCTGGAGAACGGGGACTACGCCGGTACCGTGAGCATCCGCGAATACCTCATTGAAATGTCGAGCGCCAAGGAGCGGGAAATTCAGGTGTTAAACGAGCAGCAGCGCCTGCTGCGGCTCGCAAACGAGGCCGAAAAACAGCACCGCGTTGAAATTGAACAGAAAAACGCCGCCATTAAAAACCTGCTGGATCACACTGGTCAGGGGTTTCTTTTCTTTGGCAAAGATTTACTCATTTCGGAGGAGTACAGCCGCGAGTGCGACGCCATCTTCGGCTTTTCCATCGGCAAACAGGGCGTCCTTGCGGTGCTCGGCAAATCTGTGGACGGGGCCGCCCTGCGCGTGATGCAGGACGCCTTTGAAAACGTCTTTCGCACGGCGGACATCATCCGCAGCAAGGTATACCTGTCCGTGATGCCGGAGGAGATTCGAATCGGCGGTCGGTATATCCGGGCCCAGTACAAGGTGATAGGCGGTGAGGCCGAGAAGTCGGTCATGCTCATCCTGACCGACATCACAGAAAAGCGGGCGCTGGAGCTCAAGAGCGCCGAGGAGAAAAACAACATCCGGCTCATCATCCGGGCCATAGGCAGCAGGAGCGAAATCAGCGAGGCCGTCAGCGACCTGCGCGCGTTTTGCGGGCAGGTCGCCTTGCAGATTCTGGAGGGCAGCCCGGACCCCAAGGCGGCATTGCAGCACATCTTCCGGCTCGTACATACGATGAAGGGCGATTTTTCGCTCAACTCCCTGCACCACACGGCCGAGGGGCTGCACCGGCTGGAGGACACCCTGGGCCTCATGCTCAAAGACGTCGACGGGGTGCGCATGGAGGACCTCACTGAATTTGTCCGGCCGCTCGACTGCGAAGAACTGCTCAAAGAGGATATCGCCACCATCGCCGGGGCGCTGGGCGCGCAGTATTTCGAAAAAGACGACACCTGCACCGTCAGCCGCCAGCGGCTGGCAGAGATTGAAGACAAGGTGCGCGCACTTCTGCCGCAGGATGAACAGGCCGCGGTCCTCAGGCTGCTGCGCAGTCTCGTGTATGTCAACATAAAAGACCTCATGAAGGACTATGACGAGTATATCAAAACACTCGGGGAGCGCTTTGGGAAGCTGATTGGCGACACGCGCATGCTCGGCGACGACGTCTACATCGACCGGGACCGCTACGCGCCCTTCATCAAATCCCTTGTGCATGTCTTCCGCAATATGGCCGACCACGGAATCGAAGACCCCGAGGAGCGCCTTGAGGCCGGAAAGCCGGAATACGGCGCGGTGACCTGCAAACTCGAAAAGCTCGAAGACCGGTTTGTGCTGAGCTTATCGGACGACGGCCGGGGCATCGACGTGGAGACTGTGCGCAGCAAAGCCGTCGAAAAAGGCATCTATACCGCCGAGGCGGCCGTCCGGCTCCCCAGAGAAAAGGTGCTGGAGACCATTTTAATGGACGGCTTTTCCACGAGGAACACGGTGGATATGTACTCGGGCAGAGGCGTAGGCATGGCCGCCGTGTATTCGGAGGTGTCGGAGCTCGGCGGGCAGATTCAAATAGACTCTGAAACCGGCAAATTCACCCGGTTTGAGTTTACCGTGCCGCTGTGTCGGGAGTAGGCTGGGGCGGGGGCTACATCACTGCCTAATTTATGATGGCTAAAATAAATATCATTCACCATGGTAAGTGCCGTCCAACGTTACACTTGGGCGGCAC
>DATMXT010000157.1:0-7348 GCA_035561375.1 Terriglobales bacterium
GGCGGCGAAGTCCTGAATTTCGGCGTAGCTGGCCTGCGCCCCCGATTTTCGGGATGCGAAGACGTAGTAGCGCAAAAGGCCGTCCCCGCCCACGCCCAAAACGGCGTGGGTCGTGGGGTAAAGTGGCGACGCGTCCCACCCCTCGGCGAGGGCGTCGGCCAAAGTGGCGCGCCGCCCGTCCGCAATGAGGGGCAGGCCCGAGACGGCCTGCCGGGCGTCCGCGGGCGGCGTCTTGCCAAAGCCGACCGCGCCCGCGGCGTCAAGCCAAAGCGATGAAAATGCGCCGCCTTTGGCGAGGGGGGCGCCGTTTGCGATGATGTTGCCGACCGGCGCCGTGCCCGACGCCTGAAAGGGGAAGCAGGCGTAGTTTTTGATGGCCGTCGTGCGCTTGCCTTTGCGCCAGTCAATGACCTTGAAATTTTCGGGCGGAATGGCGACGGCGTGTAAAACCGGGAGTTCACAATATGTGGACATGACTTTTTCCTCCATTTTTTCGGCAATAAAGGCCGCGGGGTCGACGGTCGCGGGGTAGGCGTAGGCCCCTTTGTGCACCTCGAGGTGCAGGTGGGGGCCGGTGGCGGCCCCGGTCGCGCCCTCGCGGCCGAGCACGGTGTCCGGGGTGACGGGCTGCCCCTCTTTCACAAGACAGGCCGACAAATGCGCGTAGAGGGACAGAAAGCCGTCGGGGTGCTGCACCGAGACGTAGTTGCCGTAGGCGGCCGAGGCGGCGGCGCGCAGAATTTTGCCCTCCGCAATCGGATAGACAAGCCCGTCGCCCCCCGCGGCGCGGGAGACGAGGTCAAGCCCCGAGTGGTAGCCGCACTTCCAGGCTGTGCCTTTGCGCCCGAAGGGGCAGGTGACTGCGTAGGGCCCGCGGAAGGGCCAGTTGTATGTAGTCATGGGTTTTCTCCGCCGCCAAGCTGCTTGACGGTCTGGTTGACGCCGGTCGCCGCAAAGCCCGAGACGATGCCGGTGGCGACGCCCGCGATGTAGTCGCCCCCCGCGCCGCCCGGCAGGAGGAGGGCGACAAGCCCCAGCAGGCCGCCGAGACCCCCGCAAATTGCGGGAATCCACCTGTCGAGCTTTTCGCTGCCGGCGGCCTTGACGCCCATTCCGGCGAGGTAACAGATGACTGTGATTGTGGGAATGCCCGTGATGCCAAAGTCCATGATTGAGCCTCCTCTATGATTTTTTATCCTTTCTTGACTTCAAGTACCGTGATGCGGGTCTCGTGGTTGTCGAGCCGCCCGTCCATCTCGCGCGCGCAGTCCTCGGCGCACTCCATGCGCCTGTAGAGCGCGTCGACCAGCACAGCCGTCTTGGCGGCGCTCGCGCTGTAGGAGGCGACGGGTTTGGCCAGCAGCGCCAAAAGCCCCGCAAGCGTCACGATGACAATGACGACGCTCCATTCATTCACTGGTTGTGCCTCCTTTTTCTTCAGAGTTTCATGATGTAGCAGAGCGCGTAATATGGCGGCCGGTTTTCGTGCGAGCCATCCCCGCCTGTGTACGCGTTTGTGATGGTGTGCGTATGGGCGGTGCCCTTGCCGGAGGTCACGCTTTTTGAGCCGGACTGAGAATTCCCGGCCCAGGCGGCGCTGCCGCTCGAAGAAGTTCCAATCCCCGCCACGACGGGGTGGGTGTGGTCGGATTCGCTTCCAATCGTGGTTGTATGTCTGTGACTTGGGATTTGGTCGACCGTCAGCGTAACCGCCTGCTCCCCGCCGGCAGCCCCCACCGCGTAGGCGCCGCCCGCGCCTACGACAAACCGGTCTCTCAGATTCGGCGTGCCGTTTGTGCCGTTGCACAGCGCCCAGCCGGTGGGTACAGACGCCGCTGCGCCCGACCAGAGCAGGATGCAGCCGGCGGGCACGAGGGCCGCGTGGGTGTGCCCCGCCTCCGCCGCGCCGGCCTGCGCCGCCGTCACGTGATGGGGGTTGCCGGCGGTCGTCTGGCTGTGGTCGTAGGCCGCCTTGCCCCTATCGCCGCGGTAGGCCGTGGCGGTCGTCTCGCCGAGCGCGACGCCCTGCGCAATTTCCACATAGGCGCTGCCGCCCCAGCGGTAGGTCTTGTTCGTATCCTGGGAGACGTAAATTTTCCCCGCCTCGCCCTGTGCCGGAAAAGCGGCGGCGCCTGAATACTCCAAAACGTCGTCGACATAGGACGGAAGCTGGTGTGACGGCACTTTCCCGCCCGAGTCCAGTTCCGCGACGCCGCCCACCGTGCCCTTCGCGCCCATTGGAATCGCCCCCGCCTGCGCCGCCGTGACGCCGTGGGGGTTGGCGGCGTCCGCCGTATGGGCGGCAAGGGCTGCCGCAGTGGCATAGTGGGCCGGGAGCTGCCCGCCGAGGCGGTCAGCGTCGTCGGCCGCGCCCACCTTGCCGTCGTTGTCGGCGTCGTAGGCCGCTTTGAGCATGTCTCCGGCGCCCGTGCCGTCGGCGCCGGCGGGGCCCTGCGGCCCCTGTTCACCCTGTGGGCCGGCGGGGCCTTGCTCACCCCGTGGGCCCTGCGGACCGGTCTCGCCCGATATGCCCTGCGGCCCTTGCGGGCCGGACACGCCCTGCGGGCCGGGCTCGCCCTGCGGCCCCTGCGGGCCGGTTGCGCCGCGCTCCCCCGCCGGAATGGCAAAGGCGAGGTTGACGGCGCCGCCCTCGGCCGTCTTGGTCACGGTGGGGGCGGCCCCTGCCGGCAGACCCGCGGCTGTCGCCGTCATACCCTCGGCCGCCGCCTGCGCCTGCTGCGCCCCCGCCTGCGCGGACTCGGCGCCGGCTCTTGCGGCCTGCGCCGCTGTCAAATCCGCCTGCAGGGCGGGCAGCAGGCCGTCAATTTGGCCCTGAAGCTGGTCTGCAAGGGGCTGCGTCAGCACGGCTGGGGCGGATGCCCCCTGCGCCACGGCCGCCTCAAGCACCGTGAAGGTCAAATTTGCGGTGCGCTGCACCGCCGCCGCGCCGCCCTCGCCGTCCCGGCCCTCGAAGACGGCGACCACCCCGTCCCCGGCGTGGGCCAGGGGCTCGGCCGGAACCGGGATGAGGTAGACGCCCTCGACCATGACGTCCTCGAGCAGGCCCGGGCCGAGCAGGACCGCGACGGCGTTTTGGCCTCTGGCGTCCCACATTGTGAGCTTTTTCGTATAGCCCGCCCAGTCCGGTGCGAAGGTCACCCGCAGGTGGGTGACGTTGGCCTCCCCGACGGCGCCGATGAACTTCGCGTCGGCCAAGGCCGAGGCGCCTTTGACTTTAATTTCCACCAGTCTGTCCATACTGCCTCCTTAAGGCTGCGGGGGCCGAGCCCCACAAAGTAAAAGCGGGCACAAAGAAAGCTCTTTGTGCCCGCGCCGTGTCGCGTGCGTCGCCAATGTTTCGCGGTTTATGAAGTTTGGCGCTGTAAAGTCAGGCGGCGGGAGCCGAACACACACCGCCTGCCGTCGGCCCCGTTCGGTGCTTTTGGCTTGCCCGCCTCGCTTTGCGTCTGCCGTGACGAAAATCCCTCGAATATTGCTCGCCGGCAGGTGCGAAGCAGTTTTGGCGGAGCGGATTTTCGTTCAGGCAAGTAAAACCGTACAGCGAATACTTGATGTATTCGCAAGCGGTTTGCCGAAGCATGGGCGGAAATACGCCCGCCAAAACCGGTGCGGATTCGGCCCCCGCCACCTGACTTTACAGGTTGTACAGCTTTGCCTGCGAGTCGAACTCGCGGGACTTTTCGGCCGCGTACTCGGCGGCCCTCGTGTCCTGCTCCTGCGAGGCGTCGAGGACGAGGGCGAACTTGCGCTTGATTTGCACCGGCAGGCCGCGGCGGATGACGCAGTTTTCACCGTTGACGGCGACGTAGACGTCGTCCTTGTACCGGCCGCCGTCCTTGAAGAGCTGCACCGTCACGTACTCCTCGAGGCGCGGGTCGCTCTTTGCGCTCGTGGTAGACTTTGCGGACTTTGCGGGCGCGGCCGCCGCGAGCTCGGCCTTAATTTCGGCCAGCAGTTCGGCCTTGAGGGTCTCGCGGGCCTGGGCCTCGGTTTGAGTTTTATCAGCCATGATATCCTCCTTAAAAAAAGAGGGGCGGGGGCCGGGCGGCCCCCGCCCTTTGTCAAATGGATTTAGTTTGCGCCGATGTCGTTGAAGGTGGAGGTGGTCTCAATGCGCACCATGTACTCCTCGACGAGGCGCTCGGCGACCTTGGTCGCCTTCCAGCCCGCGCTGGCGCGCTGATTCAGGGGGTCGGCCGTGCCGGCCGAGCCGAGCTGCTTGACGATGTGCTGGAGGCCGCCGCCCTCGATTTCGGTCGTGCCGTAGGCGTTGTCGCCCATGACCAGCGTCGCATAGACGTCGCGGCCCTTGGCGCCGGCCTCGCCGGGGTAGACGATGTCGCCGTCCGCCGGGGCCTCAGCGGGCGCCTCGGTCAGCACGATGGCCGCGGCGCCGGCCGCGCCCGCCGTGGCGGAGGCCACGGTCGAGAGCACGCCGTCAATGAGGACTTTGCGCCCGGCGAGGGCCGCGGCGTCTGCCGCCGTCAGGGCCTCGTCAATGGCGACGGTCTTGCTCCCCGCCGTCCAGGAGGCGGCGGTCAGCGTGCGGACCCCCTCGCTGAGGTCGGCCGCATGAAAGATTTTGGCCTCGGTCGTCTCGACAAAGCGGCAGCCCGCGACCATGCCGATTTCGCCCGTGTAGATGTTCTCGGGGTCGGCGTACTGGTGGGGGTACTTCCAGTCCTCGTCGTTCGTGAGGTCGTAGGTGCAGTCGGGGTTGATGATGGCGACGTAGCTCTCGCCGACCTTCTCGGCGTTCATGGCCTTGAGGTAGCGCACCGCGCGCTTGACGGCGTCGACGGTCAGGTAGTCGTTGCCGGAGGCCTCCCCGCCCGCGAGCTGATGGCGGGCGCTCTTGGCCGCGGCCCCGAACTGGACGTTGGTGCCGCCCGCGAGGGTCTCCCGCGTGATGGTGTCGAGCGTGCGGCCGGCCTGCGCGCCGAGCAGCTTTGTGGCCTCGACGAGGTTGTTGTCAATGGCCGTCAGCTGCAAAATGTCCGAGACCTCGAAGTAGCCGCCGTACTGCGAGACCGTCGCCTCGACGACCGACATTTTGAGCTTCTGGCCGTCGGGGGTCACGCCCTCGGTGAGGGGGGTGACGAGCTTCGGGAGCGGGCTGTACTTGCGAAACTGCACGGTCTTGCCGGAGCGCTCCGGAATGGGGCGCTTTTGCGCGAACTGGTCGTGGACGAGCTTGGGCACCGCCATGTCGATGAGGTAGTCGGAGTAGTAGATGCGCATCTCGTCCGAGAGGTCGCCGTCCGCCGTCGTGTTGGTGTTGCCGGCGAAAAGCCGGAGGTCAAGGTTCAGGAGCGAAAGCTCCTTAGTGATGTCTTTATACATGTGTTCTCCTTCCTTGCGTCTGCAAAGGAGAGCTCAAAAACTGATTTTCTCCCCTTGCAGCGCGCGCTTTGCGATTTCGGCGCGGTCCGCCCTTGTCAGGCGGGACACGTCCGACTTGACGATGATGCCGCTGCCGGAAGACATGCCGTTTTCGGGCGGCCTTGCGCCGCGGGCCCGGATGCCGTCGACCACGCGCTTTTCAGTGACGCGGGCGACCCCCTGCACGATGTCCCCGAGGTGCAGCACCTCGTAGGCGTGGCGCACCGGGACCCCTGAGCGCAGCATGGCCAAAAACCGGGGGTTTTTGGCTTCGCGGGCGAGGTCAAAGTCGGGGTAGTCGGTTTTCATGGTCTCCCCTTCCCCCGCCCACCGCGCGAGCTGGCCCATGGCCGCCTGTCCCGTGCGCGCCGCTTTGAGGGCGGCGGCGTCCGGGGCTTGCGGGGCTTTTTCAGCGCCGCCGGCGGCCTCGCGCTCCAAGGCATTTTTTAGCTTTGCCATGTCGCCGTCCGCAATGCCGTAGCGGGCGCAGAGGGCTTCAATGACGGGCTGCTGCGTTTGGAGCCGCTCAGTCATGGCCTTGTGCCCCTTGAAGCGGCGGTTGAAAGCCTCCTGAAACTCCTCGGCGTAGAGGTCCTTGTACTCGGTTGAAATGAGCTTGCGGAATTTCTCGCGGCGCTCTTCCGGCGTGATTTGTTCCTGCTGTTCTTTGCCTGTTGCAACTAAGGGATTTTGTGCAGTCGGCGGCGCTCCTTTCAAAATCCCTAAGTTGCTGCCACTCGCTCGGCTCCCTTCATCTGCCGTATGGCAGCGGTCGCCTCGCTCCCCCTGCGGGTGTTCAGGGCTTTTTTCCGGCTTGCCGTAAACGACGTTCTTTGTATCGCCCGATTTTGCTCGGCGGCCGCCTCCGGGCACTGTGTTTTCTCCGGCCTGACTCGCCGCGACGGACGGCGTAGAATTGTTGTCCATGATGTTCCTCCTAAGCGTCATATTCAGCATACCACATGGGAAACGAAAAGTGGTCAAGATTTACACATTTTTATGTTCTCTTGATGCGCACGTGTTTGGGGTACTTTTTTGCGATTTCCTCAAGTCCGTCCACCGCCATGTCAAAGGCGGCGGCAAAGGACGCGTCGCCCGCGGCGCAAAGCGCGACCTCGCCTTTCTCGCACTGAAGCTCGTCAATGGAAAAGAGGCTTTTGGGATGCTTTTCGAGCCAGGCGAAGAGGGCGAAGACGAGGGCCGAGCAGGCGGCGCAGACAATGTCGTCGCCGGAGCTGTAGCCCGCGTGGCCCGACATGACAAGCCGCTTTTTACCGTCTGTATCGTTGACTGTGACGGCGACCATCAACCGAGCTCCTTCTGCAAAGCCGACATGTCGGGCCCTGCGCGGCGCGCGAGCTGCTCGGCGTACGGGAGCATGGCGGCGCCTGCGGCGGGCAAGGCGCCTGCGGGCGCCGGTGGCATGGCCGGCATCGGCGGGGCTGAGGCGAGCGCCAAGTTTTGCGCCACTTTCCTTTTTACGGCCTCAATGCCCTCGAACTCCATCATCTCGAGCATCAGCAAACTCTCGCGCGCTTTTTCGGGGTTGAAAGCCCCCAGCCGGTAGAGCTCTTTGGCGGTCTCGTTCATGGACAGCTGGCTGAACGGATTCCTTTTTTCGGCCCGCACCTTGACGTCGAAGACGGGGCGCCGCCCGTCCCCCTGCAAGCCGGCGTTGGAAAACTCGATGAAGCTTGCGCCTGTTCCCATGCCCGCGGCAATCGCCCTCAAGGTGCTCCCTGCTGGGAATGGCATTTGCCCTGTTGCAACTAAGGGATTTTGAGCGGTCGGCGGAGCTCCCTCCAAAATCCCTAAGTTGCGGCCACTCGCTCGCCTCCCTTCATCTGTCACCGGCAGCGGTCGGCTCGACTCCCCCGTAATCCGAAAGGTCCGGGCCTCGTCGTAAAACTGGCGGATGAGCTCAATGGCGAGGTAGACCATGGCC
>DATMXT010000158.1:0-7367 GCA_035561375.1 Terriglobales bacterium
CTACTACTACTTTGTGGTCGCATCCTCGGGCGAGCACATCTTCTCCAAGACCCTCGCCGAGCACGAGGCCGCCATTCGCAAGGCGGGCTCCTCCCGCGGAACCGGAACGGTCACCCAGTGAGGCCGGAGCTCCTCGCCCCGGCCGGGTCGCCGGAAAAACTGAGAATCGCCCTCGCTTACGGGGCCGACGCTGTCTACTGCGCCGGCCCCGCCTTTGGTCTTCGCACCGCCTCCAAAAACTTCACGGAAGAGGAGCTTGCCGCCGGCATCGCCTGCGCCCACGGCAAAGGGGCAAAGGTGTATGTGACGGTCAACGTCTACCCGAGGGACGACGAGCTGCCCGGGATTGCCGGGTGGCTGCGCAGGCTGCGGGACATGGGGGCCGACGCCGCCATTGTCAGCGACCCCGGCGTCATGCGCATGGCGGCCGATATCGGCCTCCCCTTCCACGTGTCGACCCAGGCGAACACCGTCAACGCCGCCGCCTGTCTCCAGTGGCACGAAATGGGGGCGAGCCGCGTCGTCCTTGCCCGCGAGCTCACGATTCCCCAGCTCGCCCGCATCCGGGAAAGGGCGCCGCAGGGGCTCGAACTCGAGGTCTTTGTGCATGGGGCCATGTGCGTCTCCTACTCCGGGCGGTGCCTGCTCTCAAACTATCTGACGGCGAGGGACGCCAACGCCGGCGACTGCGCGCAGCCCTGCCGGTGGCGCTACGCGCTGTGCGAGGAGTCCCGCCCCGGCGAGTTCTTCCCCATTGAGGAGGACGACAGGGGCAGCTATATTTTAAATTCCCGGGACCTCTGCCTCATCCGTCGCCTGCCCGAGCTTGAGGCGGCCGGGGTGTCAAGCTTCAAAATTGAGGGCCGGGTCAAGAGCGAGTTTTACCTCGCCGCCGTGACCGGCGCCTACCGCAGGGCCATTGACGGCGGCTATGAGGAGGCGCTCTATGACGAGGTCTGCGCCGTCAGCCACCGCTCCTACTTCGAGGGCTTTGCGGCGGGGATGCCGGCCCGCGGCGACAAGGGCTGGCAGGGTCAGCTCCACGGGGAGGGCACCTACCGGTACACGACCGAGTTTGTCGCCCATGTCAGGGACTGGGCGCACGGGCGGGCGCTGTGCAATATGCGAAACCGCGTGCGGACAGGCGATGTCTTAGAGGCGCTGACGCCGGATGGGGTCTATCCCCTCCCCGTCACCGCCATGTGGGACGAGAACGGCGCGCCGCTCGAGGACGCCAAGACCCCCGACATGCGTTTTTATATCGCCTGCGAACACCCCCTCCCGCCCGACAGTATGCTGCGGCGGCGATTGGGATAATAACAGCGGTTTTGACGCGGCGCTTGTGCAAAATGCTTTGGAAAATATGGAAATTTTGTCGAGGCAGTGTCTGGAACCAAGCCGCACCGCGTGATATGATTGCGCTGTAAGAGCTCGCGCCGTGTGCGGTTCCCGCAAGGGACCGTTCAAAAGAGGAATATCAATGAAAACGCGTCACATGGACAAGATATTGACGGCTTTGGCCGTGCTGCTGGGGTTCATGCTGCTCATGGGCATGTCCGGCGTCAGCAAGGGGACTTTTTTCTCCTACAACATCAGCGATTGGCTCTCCTGCGTTCTTTTGCTGCTCATCGCCTATGGGGTCAATCGCGGCAAAAAGGACGAATAGGGGCCAAAAGAACAGCAAAGCGGATTGTGCGGCCGCATCGCCGCCGGCGGACTTGGCGCAAACAGCAAGATTGCGGTATATTTTGATATAAAACTCCCCTCCATGGTAATACTACCAAGGAAGGGAGTTTTTGTCATGCGCCTGCGCCGCCTGGTCGGCATATTCCTCGCCATCATCTGCATATTCGCCTTGCTCGTGCTGCGGCTGTGGTCGCTCTCGGTCAACCAGGGGGAGACCTTGGCCGAGGCCGCCATCCGGCAGCAGCACGTCTCGGTGTCGCTTGCGCAGCGCATAGGGCTTGTCTACGACTGCAACGGCGAGCCCCTGAACTACGAGGCCGGGTACGGCGCGGCCCTCGTCGAGCCGCAGCTCTGCTACGACAAGGCGCAGGCTTTGCGCGTGCTGAGCGTCTACGCCGGCATGTCGCGCGAGGAGGCCGAGGAGCGGCTTAACGGCACCGCCTCCTTTGGCGTGGAGCTGCGCCGGGCCGACATCTCGGTGCCGGGCTTTACGATTGTGGAGCGGGTGGCCGAGGTGACAAAGCCCTTGGCCGTCCACGTCGTGGACGAAATCGAGTCCTCCTACGCCGACTATCTCGCGGTCATGGGCGGGGAGGTCTACGCCTCCCTCCAGCGCACGGCCTCGGGCTACGCCTTGCCGGGCGGCGAGAGCCGGCTCGTCGAGGGCGAATACTACGAGCCGGGCGGCGTGCTGCTGACGATCGACGCCCGCATGCAGCAAATCGTCGAGGAGGCATGGCCCTCCGGCTCCGGCGCCATTGTGCTCATGGAGGCCGAGACCGGCAAAGTCCGGGCGGCCGCCTCCTTCCCCGGCTACGACAAGGCCCAGATCGCCTCCCTGCTCTCCTCCGAAAAGGCCGAGCTCTACAACAGAGCTTTCGGGGCCTACAACGTCGGCTCGGTCTTTAAAATCATCGTGGCCGGCGAGACCGTTGAGCGGGGCGTCAAAACCCCCACCCTCTTTTGCTCCGGCGCAACGACGGTGGACGGGCGGGTCTTTGGCTGCCACTACAGCGCGGGACACGGCTGGGTCAACTTTGAAGCGGCATTTCTCGCCTCCTGCAACCCCTACTTCATTGGTCTCCTCGACGAGGAGGGCTTTCAGGCGGCGGTCGCCATGGCGCGAAAGCTCGGGTTTACGACCGGCACAAAACTTGCGGCGGGGCTCTCCGAGGAGGCGGGCAGGCTGCCGGCCTCAAACGGCATTCTCGTGCGGGCCAACACCGCCATCGGACAGGGCGACATCATGGGAACGCCTGTAGACCTCGCAAACCTGCTCTCGACTGTCGCAAGAGGCGGCATCTACCGCGAGCCGCGGCTTGTCGAGGGCTTAATCGGGCGGGACGGCAAGCTGCTTCGCAATCTCACGACGCAGGAGCCCGCCGCGCGGGTGTGGTCCGAGGAGACTTCGGACAGGCTTTTGGAACTCCTCATCGGAGTCTGCGAGCGCGGCACCGGCACCACGGCGAAGCCCGCCGGCTTTTCTGTCGCCGGCAAGACGGCTTCGGCCGAGACCGGCTGGCGCACCGCCGACGGCGGCGACGTCGTCCACGGCATTTTCGCCGGGCTCTTCCCGGCAGACGCCCCAAAATACGCACTCGTTGTCATCGTCGAAAACGGGCGCAGCGGCTCCGCGGCCGCGGCCCCCATTTTCCGCGAGATCGCCCAAAAGATTATCGAAATTGACGGTTGACATTTTCGACGTAAAATATTATGATAACAGCTAACGATGATGGAACGAGCGCAGGCCGCCTCCGCCTCAGAGAGGGGGGTCACCGGCTGAAAGCCCCCTGTGGGTACGGCCCTGTGCAGCCACTCCGGAGTGTCCGTGGAAACGCGGCGGCGGCCAGCCGTTATCCGGCATCGAGTGGCGCAAAAAGTTTTTGCGCAACGAGGGTGGTACCGCGGAGCCTTCCGTCCCTTTTTTTGGGGGATTGGAGGGCTTTTACTATTTTAACAGGAGGAAAACATTCATGAGATGGATGGGAGTCAACGAGATTCGCGAGAAGTACCTCAGCTTCTTCGAGTCCAAAGGTCATCTGAGGCTGGCTTCGGCCTCGCTCATTCCAAAGGGCGACAAGAGTCTGCTCATCATAAACTCCGGCATGGCGCCCTTAAAGCCCTACTTCACCGGCGAAGTGACCCCGCCCCGCAAGCGGGTGACGACCTGCCAGAAGTGCATCCGCACGCCCGACATTGAGCGGGTGGGCAAGACGGCGCGGCACGGCACCTACTTTGAGATGCTGGGCAACTTCTCGTTTGGCGAATACTTCAAGCACGAGGCCTGCGCCTGGGCCTGGGAGCTCTGCACAAAAGTGCTGGAGCTGCCTCCCGATAAGCTCTATGTGACGGTCTACCTCGAGGACGACGAGGCGTGGAATATCTGGGAGCACGAGGTCGGCGTCGACCCCTCCCACATCTCGCGGCTTGGCAAGGCCGACAACTTCTGGGAGATCGGGGCCGGCCCCTGCGGCCCCTGCTCCGAAATTTACTACGACCGCGGCGAGAAGTACGGCTGCGGCAGTCCGGACTGCGCGCCGGGATGCGACTGCGACCGGTTTGTGGAGTTTTGGAACCTCGTCTTCACCCAGTTCAACAACGACGGCGAGAACAACTACACCGAGCTCGCCTCCAAGAACATCGACACCGGCATGGGCCTCGAGCGCATGGCCTGCATCATGCAGGGGGTCGACAACCTGTTTGAGACCGACACGATCTCCGGCATTACGACAAAGGCCTCCGAGATTGTCGGTGTAAAATATAAGGAGAGCCCGAAAACAGACGTCAGCCTGCGGGTCATCACCGACCACATCCGCTCGACGACCATGATGATTTCGGACGGCATCATGCCCTCGAACGAGGGCCGCGGCTATGTGCTGCGCCGCCTTTTGCGCCGCGCCGCCCGTCACGGCAAGCTCTTAGGCTACACGAGGCCCTTCCTCTATCAAATCGTCGACACCGTCGTGGACGCGTCAGGCGAGGCCTACCCCAACCTCACCCTCAAGCGGGAGTTCATCAAAAAGGTCATGCGCACTGAGGAGGAGAGCTTCAACCGCACCATCGACGCGGGGCTTGAAATGCTGCGCGAGGTCATGAGCCACTACAAACAGGGCGACGTCGTCCCCGGCGACGAGGTCTTCCGCCTGTCCGACACCTTCGGCTTCCCGGTGGATTTGACCCGCGAAATTTTAGAGGAGCAGGGCATGAGCTATGACGACGCCCGCTTTACGGAGCTCTTAAAAGAGCAGCAGGAGCGCTCCCGGCTCGACCGGGCCTCGGTGGACGAGGGCTGGAGCGACATCGTTTTGGCAAAAATAGAAAAGGCGAGCAAATTTGTCGGCTACGACAAGTATGAGCTTGCGGAAAAAATCGCCTTTATCATTAAAAATAGCGAAGCGGCCGAGACGCTCTCGGAGGGCGAGAGCGGCATTGTCGTGACAAACGAGACCGTCTTCTACCCCGAGGGCGGCGGCGAGGTCGGCGACACCGGCTCTATTAAAGGCGAAAATTACGAGCTCGCGGTGACAAACACCACCAAGACGGCCGACGGGAAGATTTTGCACCATGTGACGGCCCTGTCCGGCATGGCGTCTTTAGGCGACGGCGCGACCCTCGCCATTGACGCTGAGCGGCGCAAGTCGGTCACCCGCAACCACACCTCGACCCACCTGCTCAACATGGCGCTGCGGCAGGTGCTGGGAAATCACGTCACGCAGGCCGGGTCGCTCGTCGATGAGCACCGCATCCGCTTTGACTTTACGCACTTCGAGGCCGTCTCCAAAGAACAGCTGGAGACAATCGAGTCCATCGTCAACGCCGCCATCCTCTCGGGCACCGAGAGCGACATCAGCTATATGCCGCTGACGGCGGCGCAGGAGAAGGGCGTCATCGCCGACTTCGGCGAAAAATACGGCGAGATCGTCCGGGTCGTCGACCTCCCGGGGCTGACGCGGGACCTCTGCGGCGGCTGTCACCTCCACAACACGGCCGAGGCCGGGCTCTTCAAAATCGTGTCCGAGGGCGGCATTTCGGCCGGCGTGCGCCGCATTGAGGCCGTGACGGGCTACGGGCTCTTAGCCTTCATCGGGGCCAAGGACGCCGCCATCACGGCGGCCGCCACCGCCATGAAGGTCAAACCCGGCGAGCTTGTGGCAAGGGCCGCCGGCATGGCGGCTGAGCTGAGAGACGCCCACCACGCGCTCTCGCTGCTGCAGGACCGGGTCGCGGCCATGACGGTCGAGAGCCTCCTTGGCACCGGCAAAAAGTTTGGGGAATTGACGCTCATTTGCGCCGTCCTTCCCGACATGTCGATGGACGCGCTCAAAAACGTGGGCGACGCCCTCAAGGGCCGCGTCGACTGCGTCACGGCGGTCTTGGCCTCCTATGAGGGCGGCAAGGTGAGCTTCTTTGCGACGGCCTCAAAGCCAGCTGTCGCCATGGGCGTCCACTGCGGCAACATCATCAAGGACGTGGCCGCCTTGGCGGGCGGCAAGGGCGGCGGCAAGCCGGACAGCGCGCAGGCCGGCGGCACCGACAAGGGTAAGATGGAACATGCGCTCGGGCTTGTCGAGGGCATTCTGAAGACACAGATTGGAGGCTGACATGAACGGTATTCAGGAAGACTGCATCTTTTGCAAGCTGGCAAACGGCATCATCGGAGCCGACATGGTCTATGAGAACGAGTGGGTCGCGGCCTTTAAGGATTTGAACCCGCAGGCCCCGGTGCACGTGCTGGTCGTCCCCAAGGTCCACTATGAGTCGGCGGATGAAATCTGCGAGACCAACAGCGTCTTTGTCGCGGCCGTCTTCGAGGCCATTCCCCTCATTGCGAAAAAGCTCGGCGTGTCGGGGCGGTACCGCGTCATCACCAACTGCGGGGAGGACGCCGGACAGAGCATCCACCACCTGCATTTCCACCTGCTTGCCGGGACTCCCGAGCTAAAGGAGCGACTTGTTTAACATGCCAGCCGTCATTAAAAGCAACGAGCCGTTTTACCGCCTGACGGTCGCGGGGTGTGAGCGCGACCTTGCCGTCTGTCCCCTCAAGGAGGGGCTGTCCATCGCGTCCTTTGTCATTTTGGGCGACGTGGAGCTCGCCGTAAACTGCGCCGCCGAGCTCTTAAAGCGGGTGCCGGCGCACGACATCATGATCACGGCCGAGAGCAAGGGCATTCCGCTCTTACACGAAATGGCCCGCCAGTCGGGCGCGCCCGAGTATCTGGTGGCCCGCAAGTCGCCAAAACTCTACATGTCGAGCTACTTCTCGGTCGAGGTGCAGTCCATCACGACCGAGCGGCGGCAGACCCTCTACCTCGACGGGGCCGACGCAAAGAGCCTTGAGGGGAAAAAGGTGCTGATTGTCGACGACGTCATCTCGACCGGCGAGTCTATAAAGGCCGTTGAGGCCCTCATTGAGAAGGCGGGCGGTGTGGTCGCGGGCCGCGCCTGCATTCTGGCCGAGGGCGACGCCGCCGACCGGGACGACATCATATTCCTTGAAGTGCTGCCGCTCATTGAGACCGAGGTCAAGGAGCCGGAAGCGCCCACCCCTGCCCAGCTCGAGGAGCCCTATGTGCCGCAGGCCAACCCCGGCAAAAATGAGAGCATTGAGGTGGACGGCGGCAAGGTGTGCCGCCTTGCGGTGCGCACCCACGTCGTCACCCCGGCCGACGACATCGCCG
>DATMXT010000159.1:0-10986 GCA_035561375.1 Terriglobales bacterium
ATCGGCAGGGACCTGCCATGATGGAGCAGCGCGAGAAAATCCTGTCGGAGGAGCCTGTCATTCCCGACCGGGACAGGCGCCCCTTAAGCTGCAAAAGCGTCAACCTCCTACTCTTTGGCCTGCTCTTTGTCTGCATGGCGCTCTCCTTTTTAGTCGGCCGGTATCCGGTGCCGATGCGGGAGTTCTTCGGCATTGTGTGGGGCCGTTTGATTGGCTTTTTCGGACAGGCGGTCACGCCCTTTTGGACGGCCCAGATGGAGTCGGCCGTCATCAACGTGCGGCTGCCCCGGGTGCTCATGGGGGTGCTCGTCGGGGCCTGCCTTGCGGCGGCGGGCGCCTCCTACCAGGGGGTATTTCAAAACCCGATGGCCTCGCCCGACCTGCTCGGGGCCTCCGCCGGGGCCGGCTTCGGCGCGGCGCTCGCCATCTATTACGGCCTGCCGAGCTTCGGGATCACGCTGTCCGCCTTTTGCATGAGCCTTGCGACCGTGGCCGTTGTGTTCTTCATCAGCAAGCGGACAAAGGGCGAGCGGGTGCTCGGCCTCATTCTGGCCGGCATCATGGTGAGCTCGCTCTTTTCGGCCGGGACCTCCTTCATCAAGCTGGTCGCCGACCCGACGAACAAGCTGCCCCTCATCACCTACTGGCTGATGGGCAGCCTGGCCGGGGCCAAGTGGAGCGAACTGCGGTTTGTCATTTTCCCCATGCTGGCGGGGCTTATTCCCCTTTTTTTGCTGCGGTGGCGGCTGAGCGTGCTCACGATGGGGGACGACGAGGCCCGCTCCATGGGGGTCGACGCCGGCCGGCTGCGCTTTTTCGCCGTGCTCTGCGCCACCCTCGTGACGGCCTCGGCCGTCTCGGTGTCCGGCATGATCGGCTGGGTGGGGCTTGTCATCCCCCACATGATGCGAAAGCTCACGGGCAGCGACTATCGGTGGCTCATGCCGGCCTCGATGACGGGCGGCGGGCTGTTCTTGCTCATTGTCGACAACGTCTCCCGCAACCTGTTTGCGGCGGGACTTCCCATCGGAATCCTGACCGCCTTTGTCGGCGCGCCGTTTTTCCTGTGGCTCATCACGAGAAGGGGGTGAGGGGATTTTGAGCGTTGACGTGAAAAACCTCTCCTTCTCCTATGGGGATGAGGACGTTTTAAAAGAGGTCAGTTTTACCGCAAATCCCGGCCAATTCCTCTCGATTTTAGGCCCCAACGGCGTGGGCAAGTCGACCCTCTTCAAGTGCATCCTGGGCCTTTTGCGAAACTACCGCGGCGAAGTCGTCATCGACGGGACTGACGCCAAAACCCTCTCAGTGTCCGAGACGGCAAAGCGGATCGCCTACATCCCGCAGTCGGGGTATCCCGTTTTCAACTACAGCGTGCACGACATCGTGCTGATGGGGGCAACCTCGAGGCTCTCGTTCTTCGAGACCCCCAAAAAGCAGGACAGCGAAAGAGCCGACGCGGCGATGCAAAAAATCGGCATTGCCCACCTGCGGGACCGGTGCTTTCACCACCTGTCGGGCGGCGAGCGGCAGCTTGTGATGATTGCGCGGGCCCTGACCCAGCAGGCCAGGGTGCTGATGCTCGACGAGCCGACCTCAAGCCTCGACTTCGGCAATCAGGTCATGGTGCTCGCGCAGGCGAGGGAGCTTGCCGGGGAGGGCTACACCGTCATCGCGACCACCCACAACCCCGAGCAGTCCTACATGTTCTCCGACCGAATTCTGGCCCTCAAGGGCGGGCGAATTCTCACCGACGGGTCGCCCCGCGAAGTGCTCGACGAGGCGCTGATAAAAGAGCTCTACCGCGTTGAGGCGACGGTCTCAAGCCTGTTTGAAGACCGGGTGCGGGCCTGCACCCCCAATATCATTTTGGATAACCGGCGTCCGGAGGACGTCAACCAATAAGGAGGCCATCATGAAAAAGCGTATTCTTGCCCTGCTCCTTGCCTTTGTTTTGGCTGCCGGCATGCTCGCCGGATGCCGGAAGACCCCTGCCGCAATTGAACCAAAGCCTGACCCCGAGACAAGGGAGTTTACCGACTCCACCGGGCGCACGGTCACCATCCCGTATGAAGTGACCAAAATCGCCGTCAGCGGTCCCCTGACCCAGGTCTACGTGCTGCCGCTGGCCGGCGACATGCTGGTCGGCGTCTCGAACGCCTTTGCAGTCGAAGCGAAAACCTACCTGCCAGCCTATCTGTTTGAGCTGACCGAGGTCGGCCAGCTCTACGGCGGCAAAAGCGAGATGGACCTTGAGGCGCTCTTGGCCGCGGCTCCCGACGTCGTTGTCGACGTGGGCGACGCCAAGGCCACCATCGTGGAGGACATGGACGCCCTGACCACCCAGACCGGAATCCCCTTCGTGCACATTGACGCGACGGTCAAGACCGCGCCCGAGGCCTACCGGATGCTCGGCGAGCTGCTCGGCCGCCCCGAGGAGGCCGAGGCGCTTGCCGGCTGGTGTGAGACCACCTACGCCGACATCGCCGCCATGATGGCGGCGGTCGACGCCGCAGGCGCCCGAAAGTCGCTGCTCTACTGCCTTGGCGACAAGGGCCTGAACGTCATCGCCGAGGGCTCCTACCACGCCGAGACCGTCAACCTCATGGGGGACAACGCGGCCAAACTTGCCGACGTGGTCTCCTCCGGCATGGGCAACGAGGTCGACCTGGAACAGATCATGGTCTGGGACCCCGACGTCGTCCTCTTCGCCCCGGACAGCATTTACGACACGGTGACGGACGATGCGGCCTGGCAGGAGCTGCCCGCAATCGCAGCCGGCGCCTACTACAAGACGCCGGCCCTGCCCTACGGCTGGCTCTCAAGCCCGCCCTCGGTGCAGCGGTACCTCGGCATGCTGTGGCTCGGGAGCCTGCTCTACCCCGACTACGCCGACTACGACCTCAAGGAAAAAGTCACCGGCTATTACAAGACTTTCTACGACTGCGAGCTGACAGACGAGATGTACGCACAGCTGACCGCGGGCGCACTTCCCAAATAAAAACAGAAGAGTGGCGAAAAACCGATGGGTTTTCCGCCAAGTAATCGGCGCCCTTTCCGCGCGAAGTGAGTTCGCGCTCGCGGGCGGCATTTCATTGCCTTATTTTTAAACGCATTTGAGAATAAGGATTTTAACGCATTTTCCAGGGCTTTCGGAGGTCCGGGAAAATCAGGCAGTCGAAAAACGACTTTTTCGACTGCCTCAAGGGCGGATGAAGGATCTTTTCTTCATCCGCCCTTTTTTGTGCCTAAATTTAACAGATTTAAGGTTGTTTTTTTGGCACGGTATATTTTGCAGTCGGCGGCAAAAAATAGCGGTGGACAACGAACGGGAGGAGTATATTATGAAGGCAACGGGAATCGTCCGCCGCATCGACGACCTCGGGCGGGTCGTCATTCCGAAAGAAATTCGCAGGACCATGCGAATCCGTGAGGGCGAGCCTCTGGAAATATATACCGACAGGGACGGAGAAGTCATTTTCAAAAAGTATTCCCCTGTCGGCGAGCTGTCGGCCTTTGCCGTGCAGTGCGCCGAGGCTCTGTCCAAGACGGCCGATCTGCCGGCACTGGTCTGCGACCGCGACGCGGTCATCGCAGTGGCCGGTCTGGCCAAAAAAGAGGTGGAGGGCAAAATGCTCTCAGCCGAATACGAGAAGCTGATGGAGGGCAGGCAGCCGGTCGGCCGCAGCCGCTCCGAACCGCTGCCCTGCGTCCTCGAGGGCGTTGAGCGCACGAGAGCGCTCGCGGCCGCCCCCATCATTGAGGGCGGCGACGTGATCGGCTCCGTCGTGCTGCTGGGCGATGCGGCCACGGCCGGGGAAGTTGAAATCAAGCTGACCCAGAACTGTGCCGCATTCCTGAGCAAACAACTTGAAACCTGACACGCGCCACGCAAAAGGCCGGGTGCTCGACAAATTGTCGAATGCCCGGCCGTTTTTACGCGATGTATAGCAATGTACATTTGCCTGACCCCCGCTCTCCGGCAGTATCCGGTATAACGGGGGGCATTTTTTACGCCTTGTATAATATCGCGTCTTCGCCGTCCCAGTAGTAGCCCCGGCGGACGCCGACCTGCGAAAAGCCCTCTTTTTCATAGAGGGCGCGGGCGGCGGCGTTGCCGGCCCGCACCTCCAAATACATGTCCGGCGCCTTGACGCCCCTGAGCAGCTCCCTGCCGTATCCCCGCCCCCGAAACTCCGGCAGCACCGCAATGCGCAACAGCTCTGTCTCGCCGCCGGCCTCTCTGGTCAGGGTATAGCCGCAGGGTGCGACTTTTGCCACGCCGCCGTTTTGCAAAAAGCTCTCGACAGCCGGAAGCGACCAGGCGTCGTCAAAGCATACCTGCTCCATCTCGGCTACGAGATAGGCGTCTATGGCAAGGCTTAGCTCATCCCGGCAGGCGCGGTAGCGTCCGAGGTCCCCGCCGTAGGGGTCTATAATGTCGTGGCAGGCGAGCCGCCGGACGTCGGCCCCCGGCAGCAGAAGGCGGGCGACGTCGGCGTGGGCCGCCGTCATCGCGAGGATGCGGCAGCCGGCGTCGGCCCCCGCAAGCTGCCTTGCAGCGTGCCCCTCAAGCGAGAGGCCGAGCTCGGCGACGGCGGCGCGGGCGTTGTCGGTCGCGAGGTCCCCTTCGCGGACCGCGACGCCGCTCGAGCCGACCTCGTCGTCCGGCCGCTTCGCCCGGTAGAGCACTTCGGCCATGGGCGACCGGCAGGTGTTGCCGGTGCAGACAAAGAGCAATTTATTTGGCATCGTACCAGCTCCTCCCGGCGTGCACCTCGGCCGTGAGCGGCACTGAGAGTTCGGCGGCGTGGGAAAGCTCGTACTCGAGGATTCTGGCGGCGGTGCCGGCTTCGGCCTCGGGGGCCTCGACGATGAGCTCATCGTGCACCTGAAGGATGAGTTTGGACTGTAAGCCCTCTTCGGCAAGCCGTTTCGCGACCCGCACCATCGCGATTTTGATGATGTCGGCCGCCGTGCCCTGAATGGGGGTGTTCATGGCCGCCCGCTCGCCAAAGGAGCGCTGGTTGAAGTTGGCCGACTGGAGCTCCGGCAGATACCGCCGGCGGCCGAACATCGTGGTGACGTAGCCGTCGGTCTTGGCCTTGGCGACACAGCCGTCGAGATACTTTTTGACGCCGCTGTATACGGTAAAATACCCGTCGATAAACCGGCGGGCCTCGGCCCGCGTAACGCCGATGTCGCCGGCCAGCGAAAAGTCGGAAATGCCGTAGACGATGCCGAAGTTGACGGCCTTGGCCCTGCGCCGCCACTCGGGCGCGTCGGAGCCGAAGACCCGGCGGGCGGTCTCGGCGTGGATGTCGCCGCCGGCCTTAAAGGTCTCGGTCATGACGGGGTCGTTTGCGATGTGGGCGAGGACCCGCAGCTCAATTTGGGAATAGTCGGCGTCGAGCAGCAGGGAGCCGGCGGGCGCCACGAACATGCGGCGCAGCTCGCGCCCGAGCTCCTCTCTGACCGGGATGTTCTGCAAATTGGGCTCGGCCGAGGAGAGCCGGCCCGTGACGGTGGCGGTCTGCTTAAAGGTGGTGTGAATGCGCCCATCCGGTCCGACAAGGGCCAGCAGCCCGTCGACATAGGTCGAAGTCAGCTTTGCGAGCTTGCGGTACTCGAGCACCATGCCGACGACCGGGTGGAGCGGCGCGATGTTGGCCAGCGTGTCGGCGTCGGTGGCGTAGCCGGTCTTGGTGCGCTTGCCGTGGGGCAGCCCCAGCCGCTCGAAGAGGACCTCCCCGAGCTGTTTGGGGGAATTGATGTTGAAGTCGCCGGCAAGCGCTCTGATTTTGTCCTCAATGCCGGCAGCCCTGCGGTGCAGCTCCTGCCCGAATTCCTTTAAGGCCGCGGCGTCGACTAAAAAGCCGACCCGCTCCATATCGGCCAAGACAGCCGACAGCGGCAGCTCGACCTCTTTTAAGAGGACCGTCAGCCCGTCGGCCTCAAGACGGGCCTCCATCAGGGGGCGCAGCTCGAAAAGGTCGGCCGCGGGGCTGACAAGCTCCCGGCCCAGATAGGCGGCGCAGAGCGCCTCGGGCGAGGAGGCCGCCGACGGATTGATGAGATAGGCGGCAAGCTCGGCGTCAAACCCGACGCCGGAAATGCCCTTGCCCTGCCAGACCGACTTGTCCGGCACCGCGAGGATTTTCTCCCGCTGTTTTTCGTCAAACCCGAAGACCCCTTTTTCGGTCGCAAAAGTGTCGCCCGCGAGAGCCAGCCCCGACGCTGCCGCAGAGAGGTCGGACAGGGCCGTCACCGGGGCGACTTGCGCTTTTTTCGGCGTCAGCACCCGCTTTGCGAAGGCCGTGAACTCGAGCTTGCGAAACATTTCGGCCAGTTTTTCCTCGTCGGGCGGCAAAAGCGCCAGCTTGTCCGCGTCCGGCACCGGCACACCGGTGCAGATGGTCGCAAGCTCATAGGACATATAGGCCGCCTCTTTGCCCTCCTCGAGCTTTTTGCGCACCGTCGGCTTGACCTTATCAAGCGCCGCGTAGACCCCGTCGAGCGAACCGTGCTCATGCAAAAGCGCTAGGGCAGTCTTCTCCCCGACTCCGGCCACGCCCGGAATGTTGTCGGAGGGGTCCCCCATCAGGGCCTTCATGTCGACAATGCGGGGGGGCGCAAAGCCGTAGACCTCGCCCACGGTCTCGGGCGTGTACCGCGCCGTGTCGCTCTGGCCGCCCTTTGTCACGGCGAGCTTGACGGTCACCCTGTCCGACACCAGCTGCAGCTCGTCCTTGTCCCCCGTGATGATGACGACCTCGCCCGGCCAGCACTTGGCCAGGGTCCCGATGATGTCGTCGGCCTCATAGCCCGCGATTTCACGGCGGGGCACCCGCATGGCGTCAAGCGTCTCCTTCAGGAGCGGCACCTGCATGGCGAGCTCCTCCGGCATAGGCCTGCGGCCGGCCTTGTACTCCCCGTACTTCTCATGCCGGAAGGTCTTCTCCTTTAAATCAAAGGCGACGCAGGCCGCGTCCGGCTTTTCGGCCTCGAGCTCCTTGTAATATATCGACAGGAATCCGTATATCCCGTTTGTAAAAAGCCCCTCGGAGGTGGTCAGTGTGCGCACGCCGTAAAATGCGCGGTTTAAGACGCTGTTTCCGTCAAACAAGAGCAGTTTCATCCGTGTCCCCCCTTTTGTAATAGTTTACCACAAAACACCTCCGTATAAAAGGTTGATTTGACGGGGCGGCAGTGATATAATTGAAATACAATTTTTGGGAAAAGAGGTACAACCTTCATGAAGAAACTCCTGTCCTTGCTCATGGCGGCCGTCATGGTCATGGCGCTTGCCTCTGTCGCCGGCGCCGCCGACTACGGCGCCATGGCGGACGACCTGGCTGCCATCGGCGTGTTTACGGGCACCGATGTGGGCTATGAGCTCGACCGCGAGCCGACCCGCGCCGAGGTGGCCGTCATGCTGGTGCGCCTGCTTGGCGCCGAAGAGACCGCCAAAGCCGACTTTGCCGCCGGCACGATTTCTCACCCCTTTGCCGACGTCGCCGATTGGGCGGCCCCCTATGTCGCCTATCTCTACACAAACAAGCTGACAAGCGGCGTCTCGGACGCCGAGTACGGCTCGGCGCAGCTCTGCTCCGGCCAGATGTACTGCACGTTCATGCTGCGGGCGCTTGGCTACTCCGACGCCGAGGGCGGCGATTTCACATACGCCGCGGCCCTCGACTTTGCAACCGAAAAGGGCCTTGCCGACAAGGCCTTTGTTGCAGACTTCAAGCGGGATGAGCTTGTGGCCGTCTCCTATCAGGCCCTTTCAACCCCCGTCAAGGGCGGGGCGCAGAGCCTGCTCGAAAAGCTGATTGCGGCCGGCGCCATCGACGAGACCAAAGCCGCCGCCATTACAGAAAAGCTTGCCATCCTCAAAGAGTATGACGCCTTGGCCATCAAGGACGCCGAGAGCTACCAGTCGCTCGACTGCAGCGTAATCATGGACATCAGCGCCGCCGTCGGCGGGCAGACCATGCAGATGTCCGACGTCGACGTGGACATGAAGATGAAGCTCGCCGAGACCGCCATTGAGGCCGAAATCCTCATGGAGATGCCCGACCCCGCCGGCGGTGAACCCACGCTGGTGCGCGAGTGGCTCAAGGACGGCTATATGTACATCGAGCAGGGCGAAGAGCGCTACAAGATGCCGATGGACTACGCCCAAATGCTTCAGACCATTCAGCAGAGCATGGGCGTCGTCGGAAGCTCCGTCCCCGCCGGCACGGCCGTCTATATGTTCACCTCGGTGACGAAGACCGAGTCGGGCGAGGGCACTCTGTACGAGTTTGCACTTTCCCCCAAGTTCTTCAACGCGCTGCTGGGCAGCGTCTTAGGCAACACCCCGCTGCCCGAGGGCTCCAGCGTCAACTTCGGCAGTATGGTCGAGCGCATTCTCATCAAGGACGGCGCCATCAAGAACATCACTGTTTCGGCCGATATGAGCGCAGCCCTTGAGGGCATGGGCGAGATGTCCATGGCGTTTTCCGCCGACCTCACAGTCAACGCCATCGGCGACGACGTCGTCATCGATTTCCCCGACTTTACGGACTTTGTGGATATTCCGGAAACCCCTGCGGCAAGCGAATAAATTCGGATATTGCTTCATAAACGGACGGCCAAAGGCCGTCCGTTTTTTATTTGGCATGCGCCGTCTGCATCGAGGCGGACGATATCGCGAATTGTGTAAGACTTTCCCCTGCAACCCGGTTGAGCTTTCCGAATTCAAATGATACAATGAAGTAAAGCGATGGAAAAAAGGGGGAAAGTATCATGAGGAAAATGTTGCCGCTGCTGATGGCAGCCGTCCTGATTTTTGCGCCTGTCACAGCCGCCGGAGCCTCCGACTACGAGGGGCTTGCCGGCGACCTCGCCGCAATCGGCATGTTCAAGGGCATGGACGAGGGCTACGACCTCGACCGCGCGCCGACCCGCGCCGAGGTGGCCGTCATGCTGGTGCGCATGCTGGGAGCTGAGGCGGCGGCCAAAGACGGATATGCCGACGGCTCGCTCTCGTGCCCCTTCACCGACCTGCCGGAGTGGGCCGCGCCCTGCGTCGCCTATCTGTACACAAAGGGGCTGACGAGCGGCCTCACCGACACGGAGTTCGGCTCGGAGCAGCCCTGCTCGGGCCAGATGTACTGCACTTTCATGCTGCGGGTGCTCGGATACTCCGACGCTGAGGGCGGCGACTTTACCTATGCCGAGGCAACCCGGTTTGCCGAGGAGCAGATGCTCACCTTTGACGCCTTTGTCGCCGACCCCTTCACGCGGGATGAGCTGGTGGCCGTTTCGCACCAGACGCTTTGTACGCAGGTCAAGGGGGGCGGGGGCACGCTGCTTGAAAAGCTGGTCGCGGCCGGCACCGTCGGCAGGGCGGCCGCAGCCGCCATCGACCGCACGCAGGACATCCTGTTGGAGTTTAGCGCCGTGGCGGCTGACAGCGTCAGGCAAATTCACGCGCTTGACTGCGGCATGGGCATGGAGGCGTCTGCCCGGATTCAAAGCGGGAACGCCACAATGACCTACGCGTACGATCTGCTGGCCGATCTGAAGTTCATTCTGGCAGACACCGCAAGCTCGGCCGAGCTTGCGACCACCCTGACCGACCCGTCCACCTTTGAGCCCATTGAAGTCCACGCCTGGGTCAAGGATGGCTGGCTCTATTTGCAGATGGGTGAAGAGCAGACCAAGACGCAGCTTGACTACGACGAGGTGCGGGCGACCTTCAATGAGGTCATGTCGAGCATGGACACCGCCGCCGTAGAAGAGGCGGCCCGGCTTCCTGCCTACCTCTTCTCCTCCGTGACAAAGGAGCAGACTGCTGATGGCACGCTCTACACCTTTTCGCTCTCCCCCAAATTTTTATCGGCTGCAATCCACAGCTCCTTTGATGAGGCCGCCCCGGTCGTAAAAATTAACGACTTCACCCAATCGGCCCTGGTCCGGGAGGGCGTCATCCGGAGCGTGAACTTTGACATTGACCTGAGCGTCACAACCAAGGACTACGGGCACATCGCAGTCAAGGTCGACTTTGACCTGGCAGTCAATGGCATCAATGACGAAGTGACCATCGACTTCCCTGATTTCACGGACTTTGTGGATGAATCCGCCCAGACGCAGGGCGAGTAGGCGCTATAGCGAAAATAAGCGGAGGGCCTCGGCCCTCCGCTTATTATGTACTCCGCTTAGCCGACACTGACCGGCTGTTCCTCGGTGTCGTAGAAGACCTTGAAATTCGGGTCGACTGTTCCGACGCCGAGATAGCGGGCCTTGTAATCCCTGAGCAGCTTCAAGTAAGTCTTGTGCAGCAAGAGCAGCACGACGATGTTGACGAAAGTCGGGATGGCGTTGATGCAGTCGGCGATGGCCCACATGAAGACCGGGCCATTGCCGCCGGAGACGGCGAGGTAGACGTTGAACATGCCGGGCAAGACGTAGAAAACCTTGAAGCCCTTGATGACCTTGTCTTTCCTGCCGGGGTTCTTGCGGAAGAGCTGGCGGAGCAGCACTTCGTAGTAGACGAACCAGCCGGTCGTCGTCGTCATACCGAAGAGGAAGACCGAGATGGTGATGAAGTGGCCGCCGAGCGTGCCGAAGGTGGACGAAAAGGCTTTAATCGCAAGGGAGGCGCCGGCGGTGCCGCTGGACCAGATCGTGCCTTCGGCGGCGGTCAGGTCGGCGAGGGCCGTGACGGAGCAGACGAGAATCGTGTCGACGAAAACTTCGAAGGAGCCCCAGAGTCCCTGGCGCACCGGATGGGGGGTGTTGGCCGAAGCGTGAACCATTGGCGAGGAGCCCCAGCCGGCCTCATTCGAGTAGATGGAGCGGGCGACGCCCTGCCGGATCGTCTTGGAGACCGCGGCGCCCGCAAAGCCGCCGACGGCAGCGGTGCCGGAGAAAGCGCCCTTAAAGATCAAGGCAAAGGTCTCGGGAATGATGTTGAAGTTGGCGATGACAATGCCGATG